>WTHV01000170.1:5510-8643 GCA_011525265.1 Alphaproteobacteria bacterium
CTTTGGCATGAATCACCAGCAAGCTTAATCGAAACTGCCTTGGTTGATGCCATGATGAAGGCAAGCCAAGACGTCACTTTTGGCACATCGGATACGGTTGATAATGAAGATTACCGTTTGAAACTTGTGATATCAAAATTTCACTTTCAGCCAGGCAAGACAGCCCATCTTGCCTTTGATGCTGTGGTGAAAGATAAGCGTGGCAAAATCGTATCGACAACACGCTATGACCTTGTAGAGCCCATCAATGGCACAGACACCGCTCAAGCTGTTGCAGCCCTAGAGGTCGCGTTAACAAAAGCGATTACCGCTATTGCGGGGGATATTGCTAACGCCCTTTAGGCGCGCTTTTAGGTCTCATCAATGATATTTGTCAGCTCGCTCACCGATAAATCTTGGGCGAGCTGATGTATCCCAACAGCCTCACCACACCAATCATCATCAAAGGTAGCAGGCCAAATTGTGCCCATATCCTTTTCAGCATCTTCAGATGATGGCGTTGGCGCATGACGCCGGCATCGCCCTTCTTTGGCTCTGGTCGTAGATGAATGGGGCAAAACATCCCAATAGATACAATCTTTGCACAAGATCTGCGCCATTATCGGCTCCTGAAATAGGTCATATTAGTCCCAAGCCTGTCATGCAAGGCCTGCCCAGCAAGAGATGATAGCCCCTTGGCCTTACAAGACGCAAGAAATCCATCACGCAAATCAGCCATTGGCATGGTCAGGCGTTCTTCAAATTTTAACTGTCCTGTTAGCTTATCAACATCACGCTTTGCGCCAAACAAAGAGGCAAATAAATCAGCATCTGCAAGCAAGGATATGATATCATCGCCCTGTTGTTTATTTTGGCCTTGACCTTGGCCCTTTGCAGTATCGGCATCTGCTTGCGGGCTGGTGGCAAGCACCATCTCATAGAATAATCCGACAAGGCGGCTATCCATCCCGCCTCTGATAAGAAGAGGTAGCGCTTTATCACAGGAAAAAATCTCTTGCCAGAAAGGGGTTTTATTGCGCTTTGCCCCCCGATGGCCAAAATCATGTATCAGCGCTGCGACAATCAGAATATCGCGCTCAACCTGAGAGATAGAAGCCTCATCAGCAAGCAGGCCTGCGGCGATGATCACTTGGCAAATATGCGCCTGATTATGATAGGCATTCAAGCGCATCAGCCGTGATTGGGCCTTTGCCACCTTCTTGATGGCGTTATGCGAAATACCTGTATTATGACGCGTAAGAGACGGCGCTGACAGACCTGCCATAAGACAGCATTCATAAAGAGATAATTGCCTCATTTCAGCTGATGTTTGAGATGGCAACATGGCTCTGCTATGTGGCCAGCGATTGCGCGCATAAAACACAGAGGTAAAGCGATGATGAAGCCGTGTGTTGCGCATATCCTATCTCATATGTAGCACAAATCATGTGCCGTCTGATTATAAAGCAAAACGTATCGTGGCACGATTACCTGCTTCAAGCATATCAAAATTCACTGACTGGGCGATGGCATTGACCAATGTAAGACCATGACCGCCTTCTTCTGGTTTGCGGTGCGCATTATTCCAGTTTTGTGAATCAGATGGTGGTGCATTATCTGTGATAACAACATCAAGGGCGTTATCGAACAGAAAAAACTGCATTTTAAACTCACCAGAGGCATCACCGCCATCAAAACCATAGCGTATGATATTTTGTAAAATCTCGCCAATAACGATATTCACATCCATCTCTTTATCACCATAGCCATGACTATTTAAAACACCGCGCACACACGCACGCGCCGCCGATAGGCTTTCAGCCACAGGTGCAAAACGAAATTCCCCTGCATCATGCATTAGACCGCCTCCTGTGTTGTGCTTGTTGGGCGGGTTACCACCAAAATTGTGGCATCATCATGGGTGGATAATTTTTCTTGCTCAAAGAGTGCTATAATCCCTTGCACTTTTTCAACAGCTGATTGGCCTGGCAAGCGCCGAGACAGGCTGGCAAGACCGCTTAGCCCCACTTCACGCCCCTTAAATTCTGCCTCAGTGATACCATCAGTTGTTAGGAACAAATGGGCATTAGTGACATTGAACTGATGCTCTTGCAATTCTTCATCTGTATAGGGTGCAAGGCCAAGGGGAATGGTTTGCGATTCAATCGTATCAAGCGCATCACTATCACCGCGCACAATAATCGCTGCACCATGACCACAATTGACGAATTGCACATCACCTGTCTCACAATCGAGCCAACCAACGGCAAAGGTGACAAATTTATCAGATTGTACATCCAAAAATTCATTATTAATCGCATTAGCCATTGTGCTAGCGCTTGTATTCTCACGTGCCAAACGCCTGAATAGAGCAATAGAGCGCGCCATCATTAATGAGGCAGTTATGCCCTTACCAGCCACATCACCTTGGCAAAACGCCAGACGGTTACCAACACGCATATGGTCGAAAAAGTCACCTGATAATTGACGTGCAGGTATAACATGACCTGCTGCAAAGCCATCAGGGTCAGGGGCAGGCAATAAGCTTGCTTGCGCCTCTTCTGCTTGCGACAAATCACGCTGTAAGAGCTGATCTGAAATAGCTTGCTGTGTGAGTTCCACATTTGACAATGCGAGTGCCAAAATCTCAGCAAGTGCCTCTAGCAGGGTTAAATCCGATTTTGTAAAATTCCCTATCTCATCGCCGTTGCGCCTATTAATCGCTTGGATAGCACCAAAGCTTTTATCTTTTGATTGTACTGGCGCTGTGGCCGTAGAGAGGGTCTGAAAACCTGAATCACTATCAGCGTTTCTGAAATGTGCTTTATCTTTGGTGGCATCTGCCACCAACTCGCCTTGGCCTTCGGTAAAGGCACGCCCAACAAGGCCTTTATCTTGCGGCACTTTCAGGCCAGTAACATCAACAGGGCCGACACAAACCGCACATTCTAGCACCCCTTCATCAGGGCGATGCAGGAATAAAGAGCCTGCTTCTGCTGAGAGCGTTTCCAAAACATACGGCAGCGCCCATTGCAACCCATCAACCGCATCACCTGTCTCTGCAAAACGGCGCATAAGGCCGCTTAACAGATCAAGGTGGTTCAGCTGATTAGGGCTAGCTTCTATCATGATAATGCTCGAAAGGATGCCTGTT
>WTHV01000170.1:8743-9821 GCA_011525265.1 Alphaproteobacteria bacterium
TGCGATATTTTGCTGTGCACAGAATTGACGTGCCATCAATAAAACAGCCACACCAGATGAATCAATATAAGTCACAGCTGACGCATCAATTTCAAGCGCCGTTACACCTGAGATTTTTGTAATTTCTGTTTTCAAATCTGAGGTGGTTTGCAAATCAACATCACCCGATAGGATCACACGGGCATGTTCACCAGATATACGTACGTCAAAAGCCATTTTAACCCCTCATCACAATTTACCGTTTAAAAAAAAGAAAAAAACCCCGTCACCAAGTGACGGGGTTTTCGAAAAATCTAATTAGAATGAGATGTTGTCTGAAACTTCTTGGAAGTTACCATCACCATCACACCAACCAACCTGAAGTTCGTTGTTTGTGTTTGATAGATTATCCGCGCCACCGATATTTAAAATCATGACAACGCCATTCCAGTTCGCTGGTGCGGTACTTGTTGCTGCTGCTTTCACGTTTGACACATTAACAGATGAACCTGCGCAGGCGTCGGTACCATCTGTTAAACCTGTCTGGTTATCATTCACATAAGCAACAAGTGGTGCGTCTTCTTGTGACTGGTACGCATTTTTGAACTTGTTAAATGGCAGATCAGCTGTGCTGCTAAGATCGTCGAAACAGTCAGACAAAGCACCTGTTTGGTCTGACCCACAATCACCTGGCGCAATTGTTAGCGCACCAGCACGTGCGATTTGTGTTGAGCTAACCCAACGCTCTACAGATTCTGCGTTTGTGCGTGTGACGTCAAGACGTGTGTTGTTAATATATGCTTGGTATCCTGTGATACCGACAGCAGCCAAAACACCGATGATTGCAACAACAACGAGCAATTCAATCAGTGAGAAACCTTCAGATTTTTTCATCATGGTCTAGTCCTCTTTGATAAGCGTTCCGACCGCTGACGGCCGTATTCCTTAGTCTACGTAGCATAAGTTGATAAGTATGAAAACACTAATTGATTAAAAACTCAATTAATTATGCGGCAGAATTAGACCCTAGTGGTGAAAAAGACGATGATTTTGCGCAATAACAGACGAAAAAACCACAAAGTTGACACCAATCATTTGC
>WTHV01000105.1 GCA_011525265.1 Alphaproteobacteria bacterium
AAATTACTTGTGGCCATATCAAGGGCTTGGCTTTGGGCATTGAGCCTTTCAACAGGATGGACAAGCCCTCTCATCGACCCAGCCAATAGCTGTTCAGCACTTTGCAGGCGTCGTGCCATTGCCGTTTTGCGCCGGCTATCAAGCTCGGCGATGCGTGCCCTGATGTCAGCCTTCACAGGTGTTGCCATCTCGGCCGCAGCCGTTGGTGTTGGCGCGCGCCTATCAGCCACATAATCAAGCAATGTTGTATCAGTCTCATGTCCGATAGAAGAGATAAGCGGTATCGTGCTTGCCGCCGCCGCACGCACAACCGCCTCTTCGTTAAATGACATTAAATCTTCGAGCGAGCCACCGCCACGCGCCACAATCAACAAATCAGGGCGTGGCAATGATCCATCATCTGTCATCTGATTAAAGCCGTTAATAGCGGCCGTGACTTGTTCTGCTGAGCCTACCCCTTGGACAAGCACAGGCCAAACAAGCACATGAGTACCGAATCTATCGCCAAGCCTATGGAGGATATCTTGAATAACCGCGCCTGTTGGGCTTGTGACAATACCGATGGTGCGCGGGAAGAAGGGAAGGGGTTGTTTGCGCTCTTGGGCAAATAGCCCTTCTGCCTCAAGGCGTCTTTTGCGCTCTTCTAGCTGTTTTAACAGCGCGCCCTCGCCTGCTATCTCAAGTTGCCTGACAACCAGCTGATATTTTGACTGGCCTGAAAAACTTGTTAATTTGCCTGTGGCGATAACCTCAAGCCCTTCTTCGGGTCGCACATCAAGTCCTGCCGCGACGCCCTTCCAGACAACCGCACCCAGATTATGCGTTTCATCTTTTAAGCTGAAATAGACATGACCAGAGCCAGGAAAACTAGGGCGCGAAATCTCACCCTTCACCCGCACATACTCAAAAGCAGATTCAAGCGTGCGCTTTACAGAGGCTGACAGCTCGCCAACAGTAATAAATGGGGCATTATGGTTTTCGCTCACGGAAGTCTCACTATCTTGTATTTCGGCCAATAACATAGTAAATAGTCCATATTTATGGCATATCAGGATGCGTTCCGCATCTTTTTTTCAATGATTGGCTGATGATACAATGAAAATTTTAGTGATTGGCGGTGGCGGCCGTGAACATGCGCTTTGTCAGGCGATAGCGGCATCACCTTTGTGTGATGATTTGCATATCGCGCCCGGCAATCCTGGTATGGTATCCCTTGGTACCTGTCATAAAATTGATGCCGAAGATACGCTTGGCTTATTTGACCTTGCCTGCTCTCTTGCCGCTGATTTGGTGATTATTGGCCCTGAAGCCCCGCTTGTTGATGGGCTTGCCGATAGATTAGAAGCCGCAAACATCCCTGCCTTTGGCCCCTCTGCTGCGGCCGCGCAGCTTGAAGGCTCCAAAGATTTTGCGCGCCAGATATGTGCGCGTGTTAATGTCCCACAACCGCATTTTAAATCATTCACAAATGCCGAAGATGCCTTATCGCACGCGGACAAACTCAATGGCTATTGCGTGATTAAGGCTGATGGGCTTGCCGCTGGCAAAGGGGTTGTTGTCAGCGATGATATGAGCCAAGCAGGGCCAGCCATTATTCAAATGCTTGGCGGCCAATTTGGGCAAGCGTCCGCGTCAATCCTTATTGAGGAGCGCATTACAGGCCCTGAGCTATCTGCCTTTGCGTTTGTTGATGGCGCCAATACCATCTGGCTTGCCTCTGCCCAAGATCACAAACGTGCTTTTGATGATGATAAAGGGCCTAATACAGGCGGCATGGGCGCTATTTCGCCATCACCGCTCCTCACAGAAGACCTGCGCAAACAAATTATGGACGAGGTGATTAACCCTGTCGCACAAGAAATGGCAGATGCTGGCACGCCCTATCGCGGTATTTTATATGCCGGCCTTATGATGACACAAGATGGCCCAAAAGTGATCGAGTTTAATTGTCGTTTCGGTGACCCTGAGGCAGAAGTTATCCTGCCGCGCATGAAAAGTGATTTGGTGACATTAATCTGTGACTTGCGCAAAGGCATATTATCACGTGCTGAGATGTCAGAAGATATTGGCGTGACAGTCATTATGGCAACAAAGGGCTATCCTGGCGCTTATGAAAAGGGCAGTCTTATCTCTGGATTAGAAGAGGCAGGTGCACCAGACGATACCATGATTTTCCATGCTGGAACCTCGTTGAATAGTGTTGGTGATTTACAAGCCTCTGGCGGGCGTGTTTTGGCAGTAACCGCCCTTGCTAGCACGCAAAAACAAGCGCGTGATAAAGCCTATGATGCGATCAGCAAGATCTCATGGGATGAGGGATTTTATCGCACCGACATCGCCAAAGAGACGTCTTAACGTTTGGCTTTGAAAAAATCAGACAATAATTGACCAGCTATCTTAGCAGATAGGCCGCCATAGATCTCGGGTCTGTGATGCACTGTTGCCTGATTAAAAAGATGTGCCCCATTATCCACAGCACCGCCCTTTTTATCTTCTGCCCCATAATAAAGACGCCTGATGCGGGCATGGGCAATAGCGCCGGCACACATTGCACAAGGCTCTAGGCTGACCCATAAATCGCAATCTGCCAGAGATTTAGACCCCAAATAAGCCTGGGCTTGTGTGATGGCAAGCATCTCAGCATGGGCGGTACAATCTTGCTCACGCTCTACTAAATTATGCGCGCTTGCAATAATCGCTCCTGTGTGATGATGGGTAATCACAGCACCCACTGGCACCTCACCTTGTGCCATGGCTTGGCGTGCCAATGCTATGGCCTGCGCCATAAAATCCGCAGGCGCATCATCATGTAAATCATCTTTCAACATGGCCACAATCTAGCCTGTTTGCATGAAATTTGCAAAAGCCATCCATCCATGCCTATAAAGGCGCCATGATGACAGATAATAAACATGATTCCATAGCCCAAAAAGACTCACCCGCAGGCGAGCGTATCGCAAAGCGCATTGCACGTGCAGGCATTTGTTCACGCCGCGAGGCAGAACGGCTTATCTTAGAGGGCAAGGTGAAGGTCAATCAGGACGTGATTAGCTCACCAGCGCTGAATGTCACTGATACTGATAAGATTTCAGTTGATGGCAAACGTCTGCCGCAAGCCGAACAAGCACGCCTATGGCGCTATTATAAACCACGCGGCTTGATTGTCTCTGCTAGAGATGAAAAAGGCAGAGAGACAATATTTGATGCCCTGCCCGATCATTTACCACGTGTCATTTCTGTTGGTCGCCTTGATTTTGATTCGGAAGGGCTGTTGTTATTGACCAATGATGGTGGTCTTGCCCGCCATCTGGAATTGCCCTCAACAGGCTGGTCACGCCGCTATAAGGTGCGTGTTCAGGGCCGTGTTGATGAGGCGCGCCTTGCAGAGCTGAAACATGGCATCACTGTCGAAGGGGTGCGTTATGGCGAGATTGAAGCGAGCCTTGAGACTCAAATGAATAGTAATGCCTGGCTGACGATTGCGATTAAAGAGGGTAAGAATCGTGAAGTACGCCGTATCATGGAACATCTTGGTCATCCCGTAAGCCGCCTTATCAGGCTGTCTTATGGGCCGTTCCAACTTGGCAATTTGGACAAAGGCAAAGTCGAAGAAATCCGCCCCTCTATCTTAAAAGAACAGCTTGGCGGCGCAGATAGCAAATCCTATCAAGCAGGTTTAGATGGCCCGCTACCACGCAATGCCAAAAAGCCGCGCAGGCCAAACCCTTCTGCAAAATCGGCAGAGAAGAACAACCAAAAGCCGACCTTGAAATTGGGCAAGAAACAAGCAAAGGGCAAATCAGATGCAGATAATCGCCGGCCAAAAAAGAGGCGCTAAACTCATCAGCGTTGACGGGCAGTCCGTTCGTCCCACTGCCCAACGCACACGTGAATCTCTGTTCAACATCCTGCAAGGTGGCAAACTTAGTGATGGCCTGACAGATATCCGCGCGCTTGATTTATTTGCTGGCTCTGGCGCCCTTGGCCTTGAGGCCTTATCACGCGGCGGCGCCCATTCCTATTTTGTGGAAAAAGCACCTGATGCAGTTGCTGTGATAAAGCAGAATATCGCAAAGCTTGGCTTTGATAGACAATCATCTGTCTTGCAGAGTGATTGCACAACCACATCTCGTTGGGTTTATGAGCCTGTTAATCTGGTATTTTGTGACCCGCCTTATGATAAGGGATTGGCTTTGCCTGCCCTTGCGAATTTCAAAAAATTAGGCGCCTTTTCTGATGATGCGCTCGTAATTATCGAAGCGCGCAAGACAGAACGTTTTGACTTTCCTGACGGGCTAGAGCTTGTTGATGAGCGTCGCTATGGCATAGCGGCATTATATTTCCTGCGCTATCGCTAGAGATAATCTGCTATCGTCTGCCAAATAATTTTTCAATATCTTTCAAAGATAATGAGACATAAGTCGGCCTGCCATGATTACATTGCCCTGAACGAGGTGTGACTTCCATCTCACGCAATAAAGCATTCATCTCATGCCCATTTAAAGCGCGCCCTGCCCTAACAGACCCATGGCATGACATGGTAGCAATGACATGTTCAATTTGCTGATCAAAGCTAAGAGACGTGCCTATCTCAGCGAGTTCTTCTGCCAGATCACTGACGAGTTTTTTGGCATCAACCTCACCCACTATGGCAGGTGTCTCACGGACAATCACAGCCCCCTCACCAAAGGCTTCTATGACAAGCCCTGCCTGTTTGACCAAATCAGCCTGTGCAATAAGCGCCGCGCACTGATCATCTGGCAGATCAATAACCTCTGGCAATAATAATATCTGAGACGGTGCTTCCCCTGTCTCCATCGCTGCTTTCATGCGCTCCATCACAAGGCGTTCATGTGCTGCATGCTGATCAATAATCACCATACCCTCAGCTGTCTCACTCACAAGATACGTGTTGTGAAGCTGTGCTTTTGCCGCGCCTAATGGGGCATTATGCAAGCGGGCCACCTCATCTTGATCAGTTGGTGCGATGGGCGCTTGTGGAGGGGCTTCTGCTATCTCGGATGACATAGTCTGCGCGGCTTGTGCCGCACGCTCTGATGCCGCAGCGCTTAATGGCTGTGACGATGCCAAATGAGACGGGACTTGCCAGTCAGCATAGGCTGACGGGGTCCGGTAATGCGGGACATATGATGAGGCGCCTGTCACAGAGGCTTTGGGAAAAGACGCGCTGCCTGTTTTGGTCGCATCTGATTGAAAATAGCGCAAACTATCACCACCAGACTCTGCCGGATTATTCAGCGCGGCATCACGCAAATGCGACATAACAGACCCAACAATAAGAGAGCGAATACCAGCTTGATCTTGAAAGCGCACCTCTGCCTTTGCCGGATGCACATTCACATCCACTAAGGCAGGCGGAACGGTGAGGAATAACACTGCCATAGGATGCCGCCCTCGTGGCAAGGTATCACCATAGCCAGCGCGCAAAGCACCAAGAAGCAACCTGTCTCTAACAGGGCGGTTATTAACGAAAAAATACATCTGTGCCGTGGTAGGCTTATTCATTGTTGGCAAGCCAATAAGCCCTGTCATCATCGCCTCATCACGGCGCGCATCAAGCATGATGGCTTGTTCGGAAAAAGCACGACCTATGACATCACCAAGGCGTGCCGCACGCCCTGCCTCATCATCAAGACGTCTGACATAATGGAGAAGACGCCTTTGCCCATCAAATGCTTCAAATGATATTTGTGGCCATGCCATAGCAAGCCGCTTTATCACATCCACACAATTGCCTGTCTCTGTGCGTGTGGTCTTCATGAATTTTAAGCGCGCAGGCACATTTGCAAATAGGTCTTTGACAATAATGGTGGTGCCTTTTTCCATTGCATGAGGGATGGCTCTACCAATTGTCCCCTTGTCAATTTCCATTGCCCAGCCATGCGCCTCACCCCCTGTGGCAGAGCGCATTATCATGGTGGAAACAGACCCGATTGAGGGCAATGCCTCACCGCGAAATCCAAAGGAATTTATATCAAATAAATCAGCAGTTGGCAGCTTTGAGGTGGCATGGCGTTGTATCGCAAGACCAAGCTCATCACAGCTCATCCCCTTGCCATCATCACTGACAATAATCTCTCTCAGGCCACCTTCAGCTAGGGTAATGCTAATATGGCTAGCGCCAGCATCAATAGCATTTTCGACAAGTTCTTTTAGCGCCGCAGAGGGTCGTTCAATCACCTCACCAGCCGCAATTTGATCAACTAAATGAGAGGGAAGTAGTCTGATATCAGCCATGAGGCCCTCTTTTTGTGGGGTTTATTCTAGCGGGATTTTTGTACCTTCAATCCCATCAATGCCAATTGTGGCACCATCTGTTGGCACCCTGCCTTGCAATTTATTGGCACGCAATCTGACATCTTCTTGCATTTGGTCAAGAACAGGCCCGACATCTGGCAGACCGCCAAAGACAATCTGGAACGGTAAGCGACGCTCAAAACGAATGCCAGCTGTTTCTTGGTCAACAAGCGCGCGGATATTCTCTGGCACGGCATTAAAAGCAAACAAATCATCATAACCTTGTGCTGTGCCGTCTGATACCCCAAGCAAAGCAATTGTTTGGTCACGTGCTGAAATAGACCCTGTGTTCACAACCGTCTCATCACCACCCGTTACATCACCTGGGCGGGCGTTAAAGCCTGGCGGTAATGAGAGGGGCGGGCGCACAACCACTTCAAATTCATCTGGCACTGATTTCTCAGACCCGATGGCTTGTTTGAAATCTGAACAGCCGCTCAACGACAATACCGCTAGTGACGCACCAGCGATTAGTTTTGCAAAATTGTTAAATGACTTTGTCATCTCGGGTCATCCTTATGATTGCTTCTTTTGACTCTTAGCCTGTTTCATCAAGCTAATCATCCAGATTGCCACACCACAAAAAATTGCAGCATCAGCTATATTAAACGATGGATAATGCCATGTTCCAAGGTGAAAATCGATAAAATCTACAACTTTACCGTAAATCTGCCTGTCGATCACATTTCCAATGGCACCACCTGCGATAAGGGATGCGGCATTTTTCTGGCCCTTACGTAACTCAGGAAGCTGGAAAAACAGCCATAGACAAACGATAACAGCCAATAATGATATGCCATGACGTGTCCAAATCCCCCCGCTTGCCAAGAAGCCAAAGCTGACCCCTTCATTCCATGCCGGTGCGAAATTCAGAAACGGCAATATCTCAACTACGCGCGGTGGGTTAAATATCCACTCTAGCATCACAGATTTACTAACCCAATCCATGATGATGATCACAAATGCAACAAGCAAGAATGACTGTATGTCCTTTTTTGCAGGCATTGTGATCATGACCTATCCCCTATTATCTAGCTAATTATCTAGCCAAGTGCTGTGACCACATCATCACAGCGTCCACAAATCGGCGCATCTTGCGTGACGTCTTCTAGGATTTTCCAACAACGCTGACATTTGCCGCCATCTGCCACACCGATTGCGACACCTACTTGCGGTAAATCATCAAGCGTGAAGGCGTCTTTGGGCACATCTGCAATCTCGAGGCTTGCTGATGAGGTGATGAATAAGGCAGCCAAATCTTGACCTTCTAGAAGCTGTGCCAAATCAGCAGGCATAGACAAAGCGGCTGTGGCCTGCAAAGAACCACCGACCTTGCCATCATTACGTGCCTGTTCAATCGCTGATGTCACCACTGAACGGATTTTGCGAATTTGTGACCATTTTGCCCCAAGTGCTTCATCTGCCCATTGTGCCTCTAATGGCTGATAGGTGCGCATATGAATTGAGGTGCCTTCATTGCCGGCATAGGCCTGCCACGCTTCTTCTGCTGTAAAGCACAAGATAGGCGCAATCCATGCCACAAGTGATTCAAACGTGCGCACCATCGCAAGGCGCGTTGCTTTACGCGCTGATGAGGCCAGGTCATCACAATAGAGTCTGTCTTTGCGAATATCAAAATAAAAGGCAGACAGATCAGCATTACAAAAATCATGCAATGTTGTGAATACACCATGGAAATCATAAGCAGCTGATTTGTCTCTGACCTCTGCATCAATCTCTGTGAGGCGATGCAAAATCCATCTATCAAGCTCTGGCATATCCTTATAGGCCACCTCTTCAGAGGCATCAAACCCTTCAATCGCACCAAGCAAATAGCGCAAGGTGTTACGGATACGGCGATAATGATCTGTTTGGCGTTTGATGATCTCACCACCAATACGCAAATCATCATAATAATCAGATGAGACAACCCACAAGCGCAGAATATCAGCGCCATTTTGCTCAATAATCTTTTGTGGCAGAACCACATTGCCAAGTGATTTTGACATTTTGCGTCCCTGCTCATCAAGGACGAACCCATGTGTCAAAACCCCCTTATAGGGCGCTCTGCCTCTGGTGCCACATGATTCAAGCAATGAGGAATGGAACCAGCCGCGATGCTGATCAGACCCTTCAAGATAGAGATCAGCTGGTGATTGCAAATCATCACGTGCCTCTAGCACAAAGGCGTGGGTTGAACCTGAATCAAACCACACATCAGCAATATCTTTCACCTGTTCATAATCATCTGCTTTGTAATCATTGCCAAGGAAGCGTTGTGGGTTTTCTGTGAACCAGATATCACAGCCCTCTTCTGCAAAGGCCTCAACAATACGGTCAACCACATTTTGATCACGCAATGGCTCTCCAGTGACCTTATTCACAAATACTGGAATTGGCACACCCCACGCACGTTGGCGCGATAAGCACCAATCTGGACGGTTGGCAATCATAGAAGAGAGACGCGTCTGACCGGCAGGGGGATAAAAGGCTGTCTTTTCAATCTCTGCCAATGCGGTATCACGCAGATTATTCTGCGTCATAGAGATAAACCATTGTGCCGTATTACGATAAATCACAGGGGCTTTTGAGCGCCAAGAATGCGGGTATGAATGGACAAGCTGACCCATTGCAATCAGGCCGCCATGCTCTGCCATGATATCGGCGATTTTCTGATTATCGCGCAAGACATGCATACCGCCAAAGAGTGGCAAATGCTCTGCCAGCATCCCATTTTCACCAACCGTATCAGGCACAGCCACGCCATGTTTGATATGGGCAAGTTCATAATCTTCTGGGCCATGACCGGGGGCGATATGCACAAAGCCTGTCCCTTGATCTGTGGTCACATAATCACCAGCAAAAGCAGGAACGTTATGATCATAGCCTGCCGCGGCAAGCGGATGGCTTGCCACAAGCCCGTCTAGCTTATCACCTGTGAAACGCAGCTCTTCTGAAATCTCAGAAATCTTAGCTGCTTTTAATGTATCATCTAGCAAATCAGCCGCGATGATAAGCCTGTCACCAGCAGCAGCTAATGCGCCGTCTTCTGTTGCTTTGACCGTGAAGCACACATAGGAAATATCATTGCCATAAGCCAGCGCTCTATTGCCTGGCATTGTCCATGGTGTGGTTGTCCAAATAACAATATGCGCACCTTTGATGGCATCCAAGCTTGTCTCTTTGACTTCAAATTTGGCATAGATTGTCACTGATTTATGATCGGCATATTCTACTTCTGCCTCTGCCAGTGCTGTCTTTTCAACAGGTGACCACATCACAGGCTTGGCGCCACGATACAGACCGCCATTAAGCAAGAATTTGCCAATTTCTTTGGCAATCAGTGATTCTGATTCATAACGCATAGTCTTATAGGGCGTCTCGAAATCACCCAACACGCCAAGACGCTTGAACTCTTCTGATTGCACGTCAAGCCAATGGGCGGCAAAATTACGGCATTCTTCGCGGAATTCAGTGATATCCACCTCATCCTTATC
>WTHV01000174.1 GCA_011525265.1 Alphaproteobacteria bacterium
CTTATGACATCATATAGGGAGCAAGACCATATGAGTTCCAATACAGCAATCAAAGAGGCGCTACTGCAATTGGCGCGGCAAGATGATGATATTGCGCGCGCACTTAACGCCTATGGCTATCCGCGCGATAGAAGCATGGCGCAAAGTTTTGAGAGCCTTGCAAAGATAATCATTGGCCAGCAAATCTCGCGTATTGTGGCAACAAGCATTTGGAACAGATTAGATGAAGCTGGCTGGACAAGTGCCTCTGCCATAAGCCGCCTTGATTGCACGGCATTACAGACCAAAGGCTTATCTTTGCGTAAAGCAGAATACATAAAAGACCTTGCCATAGCCATAGAAGATGGAAGCCTAAACCTTGCCCAACTGCCCAATCTTACGGGCGATGAGGTACAAGCGCGATTAACAGCCCTTCGCGGCATTGGGGCTTGGACGGCTGATAATTACCGCCTTTTTGCACTCGGTGATATGGATGCATGGCCTGGCAATGATATGGCCTTGCAAGAGGGGATGAAGCGCCTCAAGACTATGGCATATCGCCCTGATTTAAAAGAAATGAACAAGCTTGCCGCAGGCTGGTCACCCTATCGTGGGGCGGGGGCTTTATTCCTATGGCATCTTTATGCGGCAGAGGTGCGAGGCGCCACACCATCAGATATTTAAGAGAATAAATCTGCCTGATCTGGGATGATTTTAGGCGGGCTGTAAGGGGCTGTGAGGCCAGCATGATCATTGCGCACATTGCCCACATCTGGCGAGACTTGATAGGTGTTAAAATGCTGTGACTCTATCGGAGCCAGCAAGGATTGCGCCTCTTGTGTGCTACCTTGCAACCAGCTTTGCCAGTGCTTTGCCGCTAGCACCAATGGGGTGCGGTGGTGAATATCAGCAAGCGCACCTGTGGCGGCGGCTGTGACAATCACAAAACGGCTTTGACCTGCCTTGGTAAAGCTAAGACCACCAAATGCCATCACACGCCCGTCACCTAGCTGAATATGATAAGCCTCGCCCTTGGCCTTCCATTCATACCAGCCACTTGCCACAATCAGACAACGGTTTGTTCTAAAGGCAGAGGCAAAGGTTGGTTTTTCGGTAATGGTCTCTGCCCTTGCATTAATCAGGCTTTTATGCGCCACCACCCCTTCAAGCCCAAAATGTGCCATTTCAATCTCATTCGTCATGCCATGAGCTTTGATAATTGGCGATAATTGCGAGGGGGCAACATTCCATCTTGGCGCTAAATTGCTGTTAATCGTGACACCAAAGCGATTTAAAAGCTCATTTGGGGTTGCTGTGACTGTAAATCGACCACACATTTTGCTATGACATTCCTAATGCTTACGATATTGTGCCTCTTTGGCTCTAAGGTATAATTATGCGAACCGCCGTTACAACTCAATCTTTGTTTGATGCCGCCCAAGCCATCCGTGCTGGCAAGCTTGTCAGCTTTCCGACAGAAACGGTCTATGGGCTTGGGGCAGATGCCACAAATGATAGGGCTGTGGCACGAATCTATGAGGCAAAGGGACGCCCGTCTTTTAACCCGCTTATTGCCCATATTGCGAGCATGGCGCAAGCTCGCACAATTGGGGTATTTGATGAACGTGCCGAAAAATTAGCATCTGCCTTTTGGCCAGGGGCACTAAGCATTATTGTGCCAATAAAAGAGGGGGCGAGCATCTCCTCTCTTGTGACGGCAGGCCTTGATAGCATTGCCCTTCGTATGCCTGCCCCCTCACCTGTCAGAGATTTGATTGCCCAAGCAGGCGTGCCAATTGCCGCACCGTCTGCCAATAAATCTGGCAGAATTAGCCCTACTCTTGCCAGTCATGTCGAAGAAGACCTTGGCGATGCGTGCGCCTATATCCTTGATGGGGGGGCTTGTGAAGCAGGTGTTGAATCAACCATTATTGATTGTGCATCCGATAAATTACAGATTCTACGCCCCGGCCCTGTTACAGCTGAGATGATTGCGACACACTGCCCCGAATTAGCAACCGAAAAAGCGGTGGTAAACAACAGCACACCTAATGCGCCAGGCCAGTTATCAAGCCATTATGCCCCGCAAAAGCCAGTGCGCCTTGATGTTACAACACCGCAAGAAGGTGATATCACCATTGGCTTTGGCCCCTCATCTTATAAGGTTGATTTCACCCTATCAGAGACAGGTGATGTGATTGAGGCGGCGGCAAATCTATTTGCGGTGCTTCATCAAGCTGATAAGACAGAAGGAACAACCATCGCCATTGCCCCAATTGATAAAACAGGCATTGGGGCGGCAATTCATGACCGCCTGATGCGTGCGGCGGCAGATAGATAATGGATAGACCTATGATTATTGAGACACTAACCACAATCCTAGGGACAAAAAATATCATCACCGATAAGGCTGATATGGCGCCTTTCTTAGAGGATTGGCGTGGCAATTTTAAGGGTGACGCGGCGGCAGTTCTTTTGCCAAATTCAACCGAACAGGTCTCTGATATTTTGGCGCTTGCTGATGCGCATGATTTATTCATCGTACCACAAGGGGGCAATACTGGCCTTGTGGGCGGTGGCATTCCTGATATGAGCGGCAAGATGTTTATCCTCTCCTTATCGCGCATGAATAAGATTAGAGAGATATCAGCTGATAACCGCTCTATGATTGTCGAAGCAGGCTGTATCTTAGAAGACCTTCATAATCTTGCTGATAAGCATGAGCTTTACTTCCCCCTCAACCTTGCGGCGAAGGGCAGCTGTTCGATTGGCGGGAATTTGTCCACAAATGCCGGTGGCATAAATGTTTTGCGCTATGGCAACACCCGTGATTTATGCTTAGGACTTGAAGTTGTGCTAATCGGTGGCAAGGTCATGAATTTGCTGACCTCATTGCGCAAAGATAATACAGGCTATGATTTAAAACAGCTTTTTATCGGCGGTGA
>WTHV01000246.1 GCA_011525265.1 Alphaproteobacteria bacterium
ATTTATATCATGCCATTCAAGAAGGGCGTGAGCCGCGGGCTAGTGGGGCGCTTGCCTATCATGTGCTTGAGGCCATGCTTGCGATAGAGCAGGCTGACGTATCAGGTCACTTCATGACCATCAAAAGCCATTGCCCTGCCCCCACACCCTTTCCAAAACCTCAACGGAGTTCTGTCAAATGAGCGTGCGTACGATAGATATTGGCGAGCCCTTTTTCACATTGCGTTTGATTGAGACAGAGGCTTCATTTCCCATTTCAGGAAAAGTGATCTTGCTTAATTTGGCAGATCATCCTCTCACAATTAAAGACCAAAATTTGCCTTCCTTATCATCTGTCATCGTCAAAGACACTGCTATCACCAATGTCACTCGCGCGTTGGTGATTGAGCGTTTTGCCGATTACCCAGATGAGGACAGCTTGATGTCTAAGGTACGGACCCTCTGGCCATCTGCTTATGATGTCAGAGGAGAAGAAAGACTGCGCGGCATTGCCCATTATATGTCGCCCAAGATATGGATTAACCAATTAGGCCTCACCCTCTATCATTCCGCAAGCGTGCCATTAAATGTTGGCCTTCATAAATTTCATGATTTTTGCCCAGAGCCAGGCTTTCGTGAAGTGCATACGCAAATTGTTGGCTTTGGCAAAATGCAACAATGTCATGAGCGCGATATCGACACACTCTATCTAGAAGAGCCTATGGCACCTGGCACAACCCATCGCCCGATGTATGATGCGGCTGGCAATTACCCTTGGCATCAGTTTGAGACGATAACGCCCTCTATTTTCATGGCCGTTGAAATGCTGCCAGAAGGTGTTCTTCCCCCTAGCCTCTAAAGGAGATCAGTCATGAAGCTATTATCTGGCACATGTGCTATTGGCGCACCCTTTCCGCCACAGACAAGGCGATTACGGCTTGGTATTGTGGGCGGCGGCAGGATATCTCAGACACAAGCGATGGCAGCACGGCTTACTGATAGATGGGACATCCTCGCAGGCGCCCTTTCATCAGATAGCAGCAAGGCAGCTGCATTAGGCGCACAATGGCATTTGGATAAAGAGCGCTGTTATAGCGATTATAACATAATGGCAAAATCAGAATCTGAACGCGCCGACGGCATTGATGCTGTTATGATCACAACCCCCAATCATTTACATTATGATGCGGCAAAAGCGTTTATAAAAGCAGGCATTCATGTCATTTGTGAAAAGCCACTAACAAATCATTATAGCCAAGCAGAAGAGCTTGTCTCTTTATGCGAAGAGCATAATGTGATTTTCGCAGTCTGCTATGTAATGAGCACCTTTCCTATGATCCGTCAGGCACGAAAGATCATCAAAGATGGCACGCTTGGCACGATTAATCAGATACACGCAGAGTTCATGCAAGATTGGATGACGTCTGATACCGGTGCTGATGCCCCTCATGTCAAATGGCGTCTTGATCCTGCGCAGTCAGGCCCGACAAGCTGTGTTGGTGATATCGGCACACATGCCGCGCATCTTGCCCAATTTGTAAGTGGCTTACAAATGACAGATCTACGCGCAGAATTTCACATATGCGGCGCCCCAAAGCCCCTAGAAGACACTGCATTTATGATGACACGTTTCGACCATAAAGTGCCGGGTACTCTAATGGCAACACGCTTGGCGCCAGGCAATCGCGGCGGGTTGCGTCTTCGCATCTTTGGCAGCAAGGGCGGCCTTGAATGGGATTTGGAAAATTGTGAGCGCTTGAAACTCACTATCTTTGGGCAACCAGATCAGATCATCACAAGAGGGCATGGTCATGGCATCTCCAAACATATTGAAAACCTCGTGCGCACAGGGCGCGGCTTTCCAGAGGGCTTAATCGAGGCATGGGGCAATCTATATACAGAATTTGCGCTAGCGATAGGGGCGCGCATGGACAATATCACCCTAGAAGAGGGGTATCTGTCCTATCCCACCATCGAAGAAGGGGCATGGGGCATTCAATTCATTGAAGCAGCCGTTCAGTCACATCAAAAAGATGGCCGTTGGACAGCCATTTCATAGGCAAGCAAAGCCGCGATTGAAAAGAGGCAGAATTCCCTTAGCCTGAAAGGAAGAGATGATGAAACTATCAATTGCAACGGTTTGTATCTCAGGTACGCTTAGCCAAAAATTAGATGCCATTGCCAAAGCTGGTTTTGACGGCATTGAAATATTCGAACAGGATTTTATGACGCATCACCTTTCGGCTTCTGATGTGGGTAAATTAATCAAAGACCACGGTCTGGAAATAACACTATTTCAGCCATTTAGAGATTTCGAAACACTGCCTGAACCCTTGCGCAGTAAAGCTTTTGATAGGGCAGAACGCAAATTCGATATCATGCAGCAATTAGGCACAGACCTTGTTTTAATCTGCTCTAGCATTCATCCAGAGGCACAAGGCGGCATTGAGCGCGCCGCAGAAGACTTAAATGAATTAGGAGAGCGTGCGGCAAAACGCGGCTTGCGGGTTGGTTATGAAGCCCTCGCATGGGGCAAACATATCTCAGATCATAGAGATGCGTGGGAAGTAGTCAGACGCGCAGATCATAAGAATGTTGGCCTCATCTTGGATAGTTTTCATACCCATGCCAAAAACATCGACCCCAATACAATCCGCTCTATCCCAGGCGATAAGATATTCTTTGTGCAACTTGCAGATGCGCCAGCTATATCTATGGATTTGCTCTATTGGTCTCGCCATTTTCGCAATATGCCAGGCGAGGGCGATCTCGATATCACCAGCTTTATGAGAGCTATTATGGCGACCTCTTATAATGGCCCTATCAGTCTGGAGGTTTTCAATGATCATTTTAGAGGTAACAACCCTGAAATGGTGGCACAAGATGGTTTCAAATCATTAATGGCCCTGATGGATGATGTCAGACAAGAAGAGCCTAGCTTAG
>WTHV01000087.1 GCA_011525265.1 Alphaproteobacteria bacterium
TGTAAGGCACGTTACCAAGCGCAAGATCCATGTGGAACTCATAACCATTTGTACGTAGGTTTAGGTAATCGAATACACCAGCAGTTGTCCAAAGATACTTTGAGCCAATTGTAATTGGTGTTACGCCATTTGCTTTTAGCTTTGCACAAGCGGCAACAAATTCGTCAAATGTTGTTGGTACAGCAATACCCATCTGCTCGAAGATGTCTTTACGATAGTAAACACCCCACTGGTAATATGTGTAAGGTACACCCCACTGGCGACCAGCAATTGTCATAGACTTCTTTGCGTGGGCCATTGAGTTGTTGATTTCACCATCTTGCCAACCTGAATCTGACCAAATGTCAGATACGTCTTCAAAAAGACCAGCTTTAACGAATGGACGCATACGGTTACCAGCATACCAGTTAGCAACGTCAGGCGCGTTGGTGTTCAAGAAGTTACGGATAGACTGCTTGTAACCTTCATGGTCAAACAAGTTCCATTCAACAGTAACATCTGGGTTTTCAGCTTCGAATTTATCAATAGCATATTGAAACGCAGCTTTTGGTGCCGGGTCAGATGTATCTGTGTTGATAACAAGCGTACCAGCATTTGCCACAGATGTTAGACCAATAGAAGCAACCGCAGCGAGCGCAGCGAATGTTTTTTTCATAGGATCCTCCCAAAAATTTCACCGCTTAAGCGGCAAAGATTTACATGCATGAAACCCCGCTATAATAGGGCCAACATGCATGAGCTTAGGGTAAAGTATGAGTCGATTCACAAAGGCTCTGCCTCCGCCTTTTGCGATAAAGTTTCCGGTATTCTCATATTTTTCTTTCGTATTATCCGAATATCAGTATATTTTCATTCTATGGAACAGAAACTTAATCCAGATAATTTTATTCCCACCGCGGCGTTATTCCCAGATGGGTTCTTTATGCAAAAGCACGTCCCTGTGGTGATGAGCAAGACGCATACCCATAATCATGTTGAGGTGATGTTGCCAGTGCGCTGTGCGATACATTTCGCCACTCATGCAGGACAGACCGTTGCCAATGATACAGAAATGTGTCTGTTATGGGGGCAATTGCCACACCGCGTCACAGCTGTTGAGGGTGATGGGTTTATCTATATTGCGAACTTATCTTTACAAGAAATTCTGACCCTTGGATTTGCTGATGATATTGTCCAATCACTGTTATCTGGTCAATTGGTCACGGCAAAATCGCAACATATAACTGATGCGTTAAAATTTGAAGGGTGGGTGCATGATTATCAATCGCACCATGCAGTCAAAATGGCCTTGGCAAAGACAGAGTTGCATTGCCGCCTGCGTCGCCAGAATCTCGAAGGCTGGCATATGATGACAGGGCAGGGCGGTGCACAAGCCCATCATTCCTTGGTCGCGTCTGATAAGCAGATGGGGCGCATTCAGCGCATGATCCGTTTTATGTCAGAACATTATACCCAGCCCATAACAGTCGCTGATATTGCTAGTGCGGGCGGTGTCTCTGAAGGCTATGCGATGGGGCTGTTCCAAAAAACCATTCGCACATCCTTGACTGCCTATTTGACAAAGTTGCGCCTCTATCATGCAAAATCAGCCTTGATTGAGAGTAGTGAGAAGATCGTGACTGTGGCGATGGATAGTGGTTTTGGGTCTCTGTCTCGTTTTTATGAGGTGTTCTCGCAAGATACAGGTCAAACACCACAAAGTTTTCGCCAATCTCACAAATTGTGATAGACTCGGCTGATGGCCGCACCAAGGGTGTGCGGTAGTCTTTGCCTTTCCAAAAGAGGTTTCATGCCTGATATCATTCGTGCCATCTTATTGATGGTCATCTCCATGTTCTTTTTCACGCTTGCCGATTTATTTGTGAAGCTGTCCTCTCGCACATTGCCATCAGAGGTTGTGATTACGGTGGTGGGTGGTGGGACAATGGTTTTGTTCTATGCGGCCATGCGCCTGCAAAATCTGCGCCTATTTCATAAAGACTATTGGCATTATGCGGTTGCAGTAAGAACAAGTGGTGAGGTTATAGCAGGTGTTGGGATTATACTGGCGCTTGCGGTTGTGCCATTGGCAACGGTCACAGCCATCATGCAATCTCAGCCCCTTCTTATCACAGCCGCAGGTGCGCTCTTCCTAGGGGAGAGGGTTGGCATTAGGCGATTTTCGGCTGTGATTATCGGGCTTGTCGGCGTGTTATTTATTATCCGCCCCGGCTTAAGTGATTTTTCGATACATTCGCTGATTGTGATGATTGCCGTGATTGGCATGACGATGCGCGATGTTGGCTCTCGTATGGTGCCAAGCACTATACCTACATTGGTCATAGCGCTCTATGGGGCGGCAAGTATGACGATTGTCGGCATTGGGATGATGATTGCCGCAAATGCCTTTGTCATGCCCACAGGCATCACATGGCTCTATGTGGTGATTATGATACTGGCAGGCTCAGCTGGTGTGTATTTCATCACAAATGCCATGCGCCTTGGGGAAGTATCAGTGGTTAGCCCGTTTCGCTATGTGAAGATTGTCTTTGGCATGGGGGCAGGGGTGCTGTTCTTGGGTGAGCGCATTGACGGCTTTACCATGATAGGCACGCTGATTGTGACAGGCGCAGGCATCTATGCCTTTATGCGCGAACGTCATTTGCTGAAACAGGCTATAGACATAGATCACACCACCTCATAAAGCCGCGATAAAAGCACAGATAATTTTGCCGCAAGCCTGCGATAAAAGCTTGCAACAAAACATTAGGCACCGTAATAAAGGGGACGGTCAAACCACCATCACAAAAGGTGGCAGGTGACCAGATCTCTCGTGCGGCTGTGGCGGAATTGGTAGACGCGCAGCGTTGAGGTCGCTGTGGGGCTAATACCCCGTGGAAGTTCGA
>WTHV01000072.1 GCA_011525265.1 Alphaproteobacteria bacterium
GATAAGACAGCTTGTTCTGGACGTGAACCCTTCATCCTTTTACAGCTCCTGCAGTTAGGCCAGAGACTATCTGGCGTTGGAAGACCATCACAAGCAAGAAGAGTGGCGCTGTAATAGAGACAGCGGCAGCCACAGCTTCGACTTGGTCGGTTGTTGTTGTCTCGCGGTTAAAATAGCCCGTAATTGCTGGCACCATTGTTTGGTTTTGCGCATCCAAAAGCAGGCTTGTCACAAGGAAATCATTATAGGCAAGCAGGAAGGAAAATAGCCCTGTTGTAATTACCCCCGGCCACATAACAGGCATGATAACCCACCGGAAAGCTTGGAAATGGGTACAGCCATCAACACGCGCCGCCTCATCTAATTCAGCAGGGATATTCTGGAAGAATGAGCGCAACATCCAAATGGTAAAGGGCTGATTAATCGCTACAAGCACAAAAATAACGGCCCAAGGTTGTCCATAAAGTGTTGGGGCACTCGCACCAAATAGTGGCTCTAGGATTTCACGCGAATTAATGAAAAACGGCAAATAGCCTGCCACAAGAACTGAATGGGGTAGGGCGCGGAAAATAAGCGCGATAATCAAAATCCAAAAAGCAAGCATTGTGCCAGCACGTGCCAAGCCATAGCCAGCAAGTGTGCCAACGGTAAGCGAGATTGATGTAACACCTGCTGTTACGATAAGCGAATTTATGAAATTCTCATAAAAGGCATTATCAATCCACACCGCATAATAATGCTGCAACGTATGGCCAATGATGGGTGTGCCAAGTGGCCCTGTAATAGCATTTAACACCCCTGTGATAGCAGGCAAAATGGCAGTAAATACAATCAAGAAGCCAGCGCCAAATAAAAAGGCCCCGACAATCCACCCAAAAGCCAAATAGCCTTGTGGGCTATAGCGGCGAACATTTGGGCTCAAGATTTTTGTCGCAAATTGATAGGCGCCGTAAAGCACCCCACTACCCAAAATAAGGTCGATTACTGATAGCCCCTTGCCATTTGCCAAAGTGGTTGGGCCAAAGATCACAGTCAGCGGGTTTTGCGCAAAGCTATCAATCGGCTCTTTAAAGCTAAGGACGGTAATCCAGACAATCGGAAAAGCAGCAATAAGACACCATAGGCTCAAAAAGCCAGCAGATGCCATGCGCAGGCGTAACGGTTGTTTGAAAAGAACATCACTCATTAGATGCGACCTTTCGTGAAATCTTGCCATGTGCGGCGCAGAAGTGGTGCAAGGATAAGAACAATCCCAAGCATGGTCAGCATGGCGCTTGCAGAGGCGCGGCTGATGGAGCGGTTACCTGAATCATCTGGGGTAAGGAAATCATAGGTTAACCATTGCAGTGAAATCACATGTGCTTGTGATGAGAAGCCGACAATCTCTTCAAAGGCGCGATAGCTATCCATCAAGTGAATCAGGCTCACAAATACCACAAGCGGCATGATGTGTGGCACAATCACAAATCGCAGACGCTCAAAGCGTGAGGCACCATCAATGATGGCTGATTCAATCGTATCCTGATTGACGGTCTGGAGGCCGGCATAAAAGACCACAAAGGCAAAAGGTGCCACGTGCCAGACGCGATAAAACAACATTAAAACCTCAAGCGTCCACGCTTGGGCAAATAGCGAGACATCACGACCAAGATACCATTCAATGCCAGCTGTCAAAATACCGTCACCAATAAACAACCATCTGATTGATAAGGCACCAATCACAGGGGTGATAATAAAGGGCAAAAGTGAGACAAAAATCACAGGCCCTTTAATCGCTTTTGTCGCATTATTCACGGCCAAGGCAATGGCAAGGCCAATGCCAAGCACAAGCGGCAGGGTGATAAGGGTAAAAGTGATGGTAAAACGCAAGGCTTTCCAGAAATCAATCAGCATCAAATCATGCCAGCTCGCTTTGGCAAGGGCGGCCGCGGCATCACCAAGTGCCAGAACCTTTTCATAAGAGCCAAAACCAACAAAAGTGGTGTCTGTGAGGATGTTTCCAGCCTCGTCAAAGACAGGGCGCGTTTCTGTTTTGGTCACACAAACCTGGCCGGTAAAACCAGGTGTGCAGGTTTCAATTTCAATCAATTCCGTCACGGGAGTTGTGACATGAAAGCTTTGCATAAAGACTGTGGCAAGAGGCAAGGCAATGAACACAAGCATCATAGCGACAGACGGGCCGACAAAGGCCGCAAATGTTTTTTTATTCATTTATCTCACACCACTAAAGCCAAAATAAGGAAGCCCAACTTATGAAACAAAACGCATGAAAAATTGCGAAAATTGGTAAATCTAAGTTCTATAAAAAAGGGCAAGGGGCAGGGCTAGGCCGCCCCTTGCCAAAGTGTTTTGCAAAAGCGATTACATTACGCCTGCTTCTTTCGCAGCTGTTGTGTAAGCAGCTTCGATGTCAGCAAGAGCAGCAGAAGCGCTCTTCTCACCTGTTAGATATGCCGCAATGCCATTACCCAATGCTGTATGCATCAAGCTCATCTGCTTTGAGGCCGGATATGGCTTTGCACCGTTGGCAGCCGTTGCGAATGCACCAGCAGCCGTTGCTGTTGGCTCATAACCTTCAATCAACCATACTGCTGCGTCGTTATTTGCCTTAACCATTTCTGTATCAATGCCTTCCATGGCAACTTTAAAGGCGTTCTCAGCTTCTGCATCAGAGATGTTTGCTGCGATCACAATGCCGTCCCACCATAAGGTAGATGCTGGTGTTGAACCACCTGCCACTGTTGGTGCAGTTGAATGTGTAACTTTGCCAACAACTTGTGACTCATCCGCATTATCCATAGCAGCGGCACGTGATGCCCATAGGTTTGCCATGGCAATTTTGCCTTGCTGGAACTGCTGCTGAA
>WTHV01000128.1 GCA_011525265.1 Alphaproteobacteria bacterium
TCTGTAATGTCATTCACAGCTATATGGTTCTTGCCTGCCGCATCCGCGATTTGCTTTGCCAATGCCGCTTCTGCACCTGCTTCTGTCAGGATCAGCGTCTCATCGGGGCTTTGCCAGATTGCATAGCGGCTTTTTGTGGCGTCAAATTTATTATTCTCAACATTTGTTTTAAGCCCTGTCAGCTTTGATAGCGTCTTATGAAAGGTGCTATTGCAACGGATGTTCAATTTGCCCTGATGGCGTATCTCAGAGATGGTAAGCCCCACCTTGCCACCATTTGGCGCAGGGCTAGAGGCAGCTTTGATTGACATAAAGGCGCTATGACCGTTGATAAGTGCGGTTGCTGATTGTGAAGAATTAGCCATTGATACGCTCTCCTTTTGGATCATAGAACACAGTATCTGTGATGGTTGCCTCAATTGGCTCTTGCCCATCAAGCATTGGGAAATAGACGGTCTGGCCCTTTAAGGCATGACCATTTTTCAGCAGACCCATTGCAATTGAGTGATTAAGGTTCGGTGACCAATAGGATGAGGTGACTTGCCCAAGCATTGTCATTGGCGCAGGCTCGGTTGGATCAAGCACCGCATGAGCACCTTCTGGAATAACCTTCTTTGGGTCTTTTGTCACAAGCCCGACAAGCTGTTTGCGGTCTGTTGACGCCATTGATTTACGCTCTAATGCACGCTTACCAATGAAGTCTGGCTTCTTGGCTGAGACAATCCATTGCATACCAAGATCCGTTGATGTCACTGTGCCATCTGTTTCTTGACCAACAATGATAAAGCCTTTTTCTGCACGAAGAACGTGCATAGCTTCTGTGCCGTAAGGTGTAATGCCATGCGGCTTGCCTGCCTTCATCAGTGCCGTCCATAGGGCAAGGCCATAACGTGCCGGCACATTGATTTCATAAGATAGCTCACCTGTGAAAGAAATGCGGAAGAGACGCGCTGGAATACCAGCAACATGACTCTCTTTCATGCTCATAAACGGGAACGCGCCATCTGATAAATCAGTATCACACCCTGCCTCAGATAAGATTTGACGTGCTAGCGGGCCCGATAGGGTGGCAACAGACCATTGCTCAGTCACAGATGTCATATAGACCTCTAGCTCAGGCCATTCTGTTTGATGCCATTCTTCAAGCCAATCAAGAACACCTGCCGCACCACCTGTTGTGGTTGTCATGTGGAAGTGGTTTTCACCAAGGCGTGTTGTCACACCATCATCCATCACCATGCCATCATCTTTTAGCATCAAGCCATAGCGGCATCTGCCAATGCCAAGCTTTAGCCAAGCATTTGTATAGACACGGTTTAGAAATTCTGCCGCATCCTTGCCTCTGATATCAATTTTACCCAAGGTTGAGGCATCAAGAAGGCCAGCTGTTGTACGTGCGGCAACAACCTCACGATTAACCGCATCTTCCATGCTCTCGCCTGCTTGCGGATAATACCACGCACGCATCCATTGGCCGACATGCTCAAACGTGGCGCCAGCTTGCTGATGCCAGCTATCCATTCTTGTGCGGCGCACAGGGTCAAATAACCCTTTAATATCACGGCCAGCAATCGCGCCGATGCTTGTTGGGGTGTAAGGCATACGGAATGTTGTTGTACCAACATTTGGAATCTCATTTTGCAATGAATTCGCCAAAATCCCGAGCGCATTGATATTGGATGTTTTGCCTTGGTCAGTCGCCATACCATTTGTGGTATAACGCTTTACATGCTCCACAGAATGATAACCCTCGCGAACCGCAAGCTGAATATCAGAGCCTGTCACGTCATTTTGGAAATCAACAAAGGCTTTGTCACCCTGACCCGCAGGCAAGCCATTAGCAATTTTCCATGCAGCAATAGGCGCAAAAGATTGCTTTGGTGCTGAGGATTCAGGAACAGAAACATCTTCTGCAGATAGACCTTGGCGGGTAAGGGCTTTGCTTGCCACTTTCACAGCTTCAGCCAACAGCTTTGCGATATCAAATGTGCCATTTGCCGCACCAGCTGATTGTTCACGCTCATGATAGGTTGATGGGCGGAAACATAATGTTTTCTCATCCCATTTTAATTTGCCTCTGGCTTGAGAATGCAAATGCACCGCAGGCGATAGGCCACCTGACATCAGCACAAGGTCACAATCTCTGTGCAGGGCTTCGCCTGTTACGCTGCTAGCATCCGCGTTCACAGGGCAGATTTCAACACGTCCCACGCGCAAATTGCCAGCAGCAACTGTTACCGCATGACCGGCAAGCACTTCAATGCCAGCTTCTTTTGCTGCGCTGATAAGCGGGCCTTTTGGATTGGCTCTAATATCCGCAATGCTTCTGACCATCACACCTTGCTTTTGAAGGGCAATGGCTGTGCGATAGGCATCATCATTATTGGTTGTGATAATGACGCGTCTGCCAGGCAATGCGCCGAAACGGTTCGCATAGGTGCGTCCTGCACCAGATAGCATAACCCCCGGCAAATCATTGCCAGAGAAAACAAGCGGACGCTCATGCGCACCAGTTGCCAAAATCACCTCTGTGGCACGTATTTTCCACAGACGCTGGCGCGGCAGATGCGCAGGGCGTGTGCCCATATGATCTGTCACACGCTCACACATGGTGATGAAATTATGATCGCCATAGCCAAAGACTGTTGTGCGCGGCAATAAGGTCACATTATCCATCGCGCTAAGAGCCGCTACCTGTGCGGCAATCCAGCTATCGGCAGGCTTATTGTCTATCATGACATCGCTTTCACCAAGCAACCAGCCGCCAAGCTCATTCTGCTCATCAGCTAGGATAACACGTGCGCCGCTTTTTGCCGCCTGTAGTGCTGCCATAAGGCCAGCTGCACCCCCGCCTGCGATAAGGACTTCGCAATGGGCGTGTGTATGCTCATAGCGATCAGGGTCGTTTGGATCATCTGCAACACGCCCAAGACCTGCGGCATTGCGGATAACATGCTCATAAGTCATCCATAAAGAGGCTGGCCACATGAATGTCTTGTAATAAAAACCGGCAGGGAAAAAGCGTGATAACAGCGAGTTAACAGCGCCCACATCCACTTTCAGGCTTGGGAATCTATTTTGGCTTTCTGCATAAAGCCCGTCATAGATTTCAACTTGTGTTGCGCGTAGATTTGGCTCGGCATAAGCGCCTTTGCCAACACGTACCAACGCATTTGCTTCTTCTGAACCAGAGGCCATGATACCGCGCGGTCTGTGATATTTAAAAGAACGCCCGACAAGATGGACATTATTGGCAAGCAAAGCAGAAGCGATTGTATCACCTTCAAAACCCTGATAACGCTTGCCATCAAAGGTGAATGTAACTGGCTTGCTACGATTGATGCGGCCTGTAGATGGGGCGCGCATAGTGTCTTTTTGTGAAGAGAAAATACCCATTATTTTTTCCCCTTTGTCGCAGGCATAGCTGCTTTTTCAGCCGCAGATGCACGGCGCCAATTTTCAGCATGAGCTTGTTTGCCAGCCTTTGATTTTGGCAAGCCGCCCATAGGGTAGATTTCGATAATTTCATCTGTCACGGTATCTCTGACGGCATTAAACCATTTCCGGCAGCCTGCGGC
This sequence comes from Alphaproteobacteria bacterium, assembly GCA_011525265.1. Taxonomy (GTDB): domain Bacteria; phylum Pseudomonadota; class Alphaproteobacteria; order Puniceispirillales; family Puniceispirillaceae; genus UBA685. The sequence goes on from WTHV01000128.1 coordinate 3,579, forward strand.
ATGACGCCAGCGCTCTAAGAAGATGCCTTTCGGGTTATGGCGAAAGAACAGATAATCGGCAAATTGTGTATCATTAATGCTGTTTTCAGCCAAAGGGCGCGCAATATGCGCTTCGCCGCCACAGCTAAATTCAGCTTCATCTCTTGCACCGCAATGAGGACAATTAATCAGTAACATTGTGTTTTTCCTTATGCCTTGAAGCGTTAGTGCGCGACGCCAGCAGCGCCATGTTCGTCAATCAAATAGCCAGTTTCAAAACGCTTTAGCGCATAGGGCTCAGCAATTTTGTTCGGGCGATCATTGGCAATCAAATCAGCAAAGACATGACCAGAGCCAGGGGTTGCTTTAAAGCCGCCCGTGCCCCAGCCACAATTAAAGTACAAGCCATCTACATCAGTCTTTGAAATAATCGGCGAGGCATCAGGGCAAGTATCAACAATACCGCCCCAGTGACGTAACATTCTAAGGCGTGATAATACGGGGAATAGCTCGACAGCGGCGGCAAGCATATGTTCTGGAACAGGCCATGAGCCGCGCTGAGCATAAGAGTTATATTTATCAACACCAGCCCCTAGCACCATTTCACCCTTATCTGACTGGCTGATATACATATGTACCGCATTTGACATGATAACCGTATCAAGAATGGGCTTAATTGGCTCTGATACCAAGGCTTGAAGCGGGCGTGATTGCAATGGCATACGCACCCCTGCCATATCCGCGATTAATGATGAGTGGCCAGCAACAACAACGCCAACCTTCTTTGTCTTAATTAGGCCTCTTGTTGTTTCCACACCAGTGATTTTACGACCTGAACGCTTTAGGCCAGTAACCTCACAATTTTGTATAATATCAACACCCAAATCATCAGCCGCTCTGGCATAACCCCAGGCTACCGCATCATGGCGGGCTGTGCCGCCGCGCTTTTGCAAAAAGCCGCCCATAACAGGGTAGCGGATATTTTGATCAATATTGATTGTCGGCACAAAGTCTTTGATTTGTTCAGGTGTCATAATATCGGAATCAATGCCGTTCAAGCGGATAGCATGAACACGGCGCGACATATCACGTAACTCGCCCCAGCTATGGGCAATTGTTAAGACGCCGCGCTGAGAGAACATGATGTTAAAGTTCAAATCCTGCGCAAGGCCTTCCCATAATTTCAAGGCATGATCATAGATGGCGGCAGATTCATCCCACATATAATTCGAGCGGATAATGGTTGTGTTTCGGCCTGTGTTACCACCGCCGAGCCAGCCTTTTTCAATCACTGCAATATTGGTCATATTATGCACAGATGCCAAATAATAGGCTGTGGCAAGCCCATGGCCACCACCACCAATAATCACAGCATCATATTCTGCCTTTGGTTCAGCATGACGCCATGCTTGTTGCCAATTTTGGTGGTATGACATTGCGTTACGGGCCAATGAAAAGGCTGAATAGCGCTTCTTGCTGCTGCCTAACCCTGATGTGCCGCGGTCGATTCCATTATCTGCCATCGTCTTACTCACCTTATATTACGTAAAACCAAATTTCTGCTATTGGCAAAAGGCCAAAATTGCCCCTGCTAATGAAGCAGATGTACCTTATTTTATAGCCCTATGCCAATAATTCGAACATCTTGGCTTTCATCATGCAAAAAGCCTGTCTTTTGGCCGACAAAGCTTGCTGATTCAGCGACATATTGAGGTCAACTATTGCCGCAGTAGCTGAAATGACTATCTGAGTAGGTAAGGGCGCTTGCTTGATATTCTTACCATCGTTATCGTGGGATAAATGAGGCGTGCATTAATGATGTTATCTTGAACGGGAAAATTATGGCTGTTTTAAATTCAATCGCACAATCACATGAGGAAATGACAAGCTGGCGCCATGCACTGCATCAGCATCCTGAGACGTGCTATGAAGAAAAATGGACCTCTGATTTTATCGCTAAACAGCTGACTAGCTTTGGCATTGAAATTCATCGCGGCCTCGCCAAGACCGCTGTGGTTGGGATCTTGAAAGGGCAAGGAACAAGTAAGGCTAGCCTTGGTTTGCGCGCTGATATGGATGGCTTGCCTATGACAGAGGCCAATGATTTTGCGCATAAATCCTTAACGCAAGGGCGAATGCATGCTTGTGGTCATGATGGTCATATGGCGATGCTTCTTGGTGCGGCAAAATATCTAGCCCAAACAAAACAATTTGACGGGACTGTGTATTTTATCTTCCAACCTGCCGAAGAGGGCGGCGCAGGTGCCAAGGCAATGATCGATGAGGGGCTTTTCACCCATTTTGATATGGATCATGTCTGGGGGATGCATAATTGGCCTGGCCTTGCGGCTGGCAAGGTTGCGGTTCATGATGGTGCTTGTATGGCATCGGCAGATCATTTCAGTATAACAATCACAGGCAGAGGCGGTCATGCCGCTATGCCGCATCAAAGCCAAGACCCTATCATTGCCAGTGCGGCATTGGTGCAGAATTTGCAATCTATCGTCTCACGCACCATTGACCCACTTGATTCTGGTGTTGTGTCTATTACGGCAATCAATGGCGGCACGGCCTTTAATGTTATCCCTGATTCTGTGGAATTGCGTGGGACGGCACGCGCATTGCGCCCAACAACACGCAATAAGATAGAAGAGGCGATCCGCCGTATCACAGATCAAATTGCCACAGCCTATGGGGTGACAGCTGATATTGGATGGCGCGGGGGCTATCCGCCAACGGTTAATCATAGCGCTGAATCAGAACGTGCTATGGCGGTTGCCGAACAGGTGGTGGGCGCGCAAAATATCATGCGTAACCCGCCTGCCTCGATGGGGGCAGAAGATTTTGCCTATATGTTAGAGGCGCGCAAAGGCTCTTATATTTGGCTTGGCGCAGGAGAAGCTGTTCCTGGTAAGATGCTGCATAATACAAGCTATGATTTTAATGATGAAATCCTACCAATTGGGGCAAGCTATTGGGCAAAGCTTGTGGAAAGTGAATTGCCACTTGCACCATAAGTGCCATTTAACACTATAAAGAAGGCTTCAGTCTTATGACCTCCTCGTCAAAATCCACGCTTACCTTGGTTGCAGCCTTTTTGATTGTGCTTATTGCGGTTGCTTTGGCTAGTTTTTATGTCTGGCAAGAGATGGGCGTTATTGCATTAGGCTTTCATGGCTGGCTTGCTGTTAGCCTTGGCAGTCTTGGCTCTATCATCCTAGGGGCAGGGTTGATGTGGCTGACCTTTTATTCGCATCGTGCCGGTTATGATGAGAAGGCTGGCGAATTTGATGAAGAAGATGACAGCACATCTTAACCCCTAAACACCTTCATTTGTTCTTTTTATGTTCTTTTCTTGACTCATGGTGCGAATCAGATATGTTAAAATAGAACATAAAGTGAACAAAAGGCGTATCATACATAGACATGTATCAGAGTACGGCACGCATCAGAGTAAGGAGGGAATCATGGCAGACTTATTACACTATAAGGACAACGCCTCACGACAAGCCATCTTTACGCAAATGCAGTCTGATTTTGATAGTGCCCATGTGGGGCGCGGCTTATCACGTATTTCCCTTACAGATAAAGGCCTTGATACAGCGCTAGGTGGGGGATTGGCGTGCCGGCGTGTTCATCTTATCACAGGCGCGCAGGCCTCTTTGACGTCTGGTTTCAGCCTTGCTGTGATTGCCATGATGCTTCATGCCAAAAAGGCTGAGGGGCCTATTTTATGGTGTGGGCCATTGCGTGGTGGGCGATCGGGCCAGCTATTTGGGGCAGGGCTTGCGGCTTTGGGCTTGCGGCCAGAACAATTTATCTTTGTGCGGGAATCTCACCCTTTGCGCCGTATGGCCGCTTGCGAAGAAGCGCTTGCAACCAAAGGGCTGTCAGCGGTAATTCAAGAATATGGCCCTTTGCATGAAAAAGCAGATTTATGGCAAAAATCAGCACGGCGTCTGCAATTAGCCTGCGAGGCAGGAACAGCCACAGCCTTTTTGCTTGGCACAGGCGGCAGTGCTTGCGGTTTTGAGAGTGCGTGGCAAATTCACTCTGCTATGCGCCAAACAGCAACAGATAGCGCAAATGCACATGATTGGCGCCCTATGTGGCAGGCACAATTACGCCATGCCAGAGGCGGCTATCCTGCTGCGGCAAATCTGATTTGGGATAAGGCAAGCGCCTCTTTTGCCCTCGCCGAAAACAGATCAACGCATCAGCCTGCCCAAGCGCCTCACAATGCCTCATCCCCAAGATGGCAAGAGCGCCCCTATCAGGTCTCTTCTCACTCATCTAGCCAATCATCGGCTCATGCATTTGCCCAACCATTTACGGCTGGCACATGGCGCAAATCGGCGTAATTTTGGGGATGTTTTATTATGGGTTTATCACATCCGCTAACAGAGAAATCAGATCATAAGGCGTCTTTGAAAACAGGCCGTCATGCACGCTTTATCTATATTTATTTGCCAGAGCTTGGCCTTAGCCGCATTGCGCGTGAGCATAAGCTTGATGAGGCCGCGCCTATTGCGATTTATGTCACGCAAAATGGCACAGATAAGGTGCGCTATTGTAATCAGGCGGCACATAGTTTTGGTATTGCGCCTGATATGTCTTTATCAGATGCGCGCGCCCTTTGCGCTCTATGCCGTTTTTATCCTGAAAATCATACAGCTGACCGGCAATGGCTTGTATTGCTTGGGCGCTGGTGTTGGCGTTATAGCCCTGTGGTTGGTGTAGATGAAGACCGCTTTGGTCTATGGATTGATTGCACAGGCACAGATCATTTATGGGATAATGCCCAAGCCTTGCTAGATGATATTGTCAGCCATTTTACAGATCAGTCACTTGCCACGCATATTGTTATGGCCTCCTATTATGGGGCGGCGCTTGGCTTTGCGGTTACGATGAGGCCGCAAACCCCTCATATTATTGCAGATACAGATGAGGCGCATCACGACGCATTATCAGATTTGCCCCTATCAGCCCTGCGCCTATCAGATGCGCAAATCAGTGCGCTTGCCACGATTGGTATGTCTCAGATTGGTGATTTATGGCAGTTAAAACGAGGCATGATTGCGATGCGTTTTGGCGAAGATGTGATTTTACGACGTGACCAGATGTTTGGCCACAGCCCGGAACGCCCTGTGCCTTTACCGCATTTTAACCCTGTGCTTGTGCAACAACATTACCCTGAACCCATTGGCGGGCTTGCGTCTTTAGACTCAATGGTCACAGATTTGCTAGGTGGTATCACAGATATTTTAACAGATATGATGCTAGGCGCGCGCCATGTTGAAATTGGCTGGCAGACGATAGATGGGCAAACAGGTACGATTGTGCATAAATTATCACGTCCAAGCCGCGATATCCGCTTATTATGCCGGCTATTTCAAGAGGCAGGGGCGTCTATTGATGCTGGCTTTGGTATTGAATATGGCTGGGCAAAGGCCAGTGCGCTGAGTGCCCAGATGCCACAGGCTGTTATCTTTGATGATGAGGGGCGTTTTATCGAAGATGAGGCTGATAAATTAAGCCAGCTTGTTGATCACCTTGCCGCACGCCTTGGCACAGATAAGGTGCAAAGCTTGCGTATGAATGAGACATGGATTCCAGAACAATCAGAATGTTTCACAAATGCGCAAATGACAGGTGGAAATCACGGACAAAATTACGGACAAAATAGGGGCGCATCCTATAAGGTGGCACCGCTGTTATATGAAGCATCAAGCGCCTTATGCTCGCCGCGCCCTATCAGGTTGCTAACCCCGCCAGAGCCGATACAAGCCATTGCGCTATTGCCAGATCACCCCCCAAGTCAAATCAGGTGGCAGGGCAAAAATTGGCGCATTGCACGTGCCACAGGCCCTGAACGTATTGGGCCAAAATGGTGGGACTCACCTCGTCAATTGGCCAGTAAGACATCCTATGAGGCACCCTATGAGGCATCCTATGAGGCATCCTA
>WTHV01000016.1 GCA_011525265.1 Alphaproteobacteria bacterium
GCCATGAGGAGGCTATCAAAGATTTCGATAAAGCAATCGAATTAAAGCCTGATTATGCATCAGCCTATAACAATCGCGGTACTATTCTAGTTAAATTATCACGCTATGAGGACGCAATAAGCGATTACGACCAAGCGATTAAGCTAAACCCACAAGACCTAGAAACTTACCACAATAGGGCTATGGCAATTGCCCTTGTTGAAGCAGAACAAACAGAAAAAGTACTAAAGAGAAGCTATAAAAAACGATTAAACGAATACATCGAACCAGAAAACATCACCGCTTTTTATGAAGAAGAAATTAGCCGCTCCAGATTTCGCCTCTATGGTAGTCTCGAAGACTTGAAAAAACCAGAATTAGAACATGGCATTTCATTGTTACACATAGCGAAATGGGGATTATGGTTTATTCGCTATCATTTCCATTATCCCTATTTAATAACGTTCCTTTGTTGGTTTTTAGCACTATTTTTCTTCTTTTGCTTGGACATAGTAGGGCAATCTCAGAACCTTAAAGAGTTATTGTGCTACATTGCCCTGTTCTTCGTAATACCGATAATTTCATCCGCAAGTTTAATTAAAGGATTATGGCAAAGAAACCAAAATAAACTAAGAGCAGAGATAGAAATACCCGATGCGCCTTTTATTGGGCGAATTAATACAGGTTATCAAGGTGTAGCCGAGCGAGCATCTAGCCGCTATCGCTTTATCGTACCCATGATGTGGCTTGGAGTAGCATATCTTTTTTATCGCTTTTATTTTAATGGACTGTCGGACACGCTAGCGGACATAAAGTGGCTTGACGTGGTAGCATATACAACAACATTACTGATAGTAACGGTGCCTTTTACCCTTCATGTGCGTTATTTAACAAGCCAAAAAGAACAAGAATTAGTTAGGCTTCATGCCTTAATAAGAGATCGCCAAATAACCTTGTTTTGGCAGGCACAAGTCATTAAATCTGCAGGTTCAAATGAAACCCAACTCGCACAGCAATATCTAAACCATATGCACACAAACAGCTCCGCTGACATGTCATTCAAAATGATTCGAAAGCCTCTTTTTTCCCGCAAGCATGATGAGAGAATAGCAAAGCATAAATTATAGTCACCTCACCACCGCCATAAAAAACCTCACCCCGCCTAAGGCAGAGTGAGGCCTTTGTCCTATCATTCCCCCCCGGAAAGGATAGGTCACATTTTATTCAAACCTCTCAGCGTCCTAGAAATGGGCTGATTGGGTTGTGCCTGGCTTGGCGATTGGGGGGGCGAATTTGGTTAGGTCAATGCCCACCACCGCTTGCTTATATTCCTCAATCGTTGGGGTGCGCCCTAGGATAGCTGAGAGCACCACAACAGGGGTTGAGGCAAGAAGCGATTCCCCCTTCTTCTCATCTGAATCTTCGACCACGCGGCCTTTGAACAGGCGGGTTGATGTTGCCATCACCGTATCACCTTTGGCGGCCTTTTCTTGGTTCCCCATACAAAGGTTACAGCCCGGACGCTCTAGATACAGGATGTTTTCATAATCCGTGCGAGAGGTCTGTTTCGGGGCGCTATCATCAAATTCAAAGCCAGAATATTTCTGTAAGATGGCCCAATCGCCTTCTTCTTTCAGCTCATCAATGATGTTGTATGTTGGGGCGGCCACAACCAACGGTGCCTTAAAGGCCACTTGGCCTTGCGATTGTTCAAGATTGCGCAACATCTGGGCAACGATTTTCACATCGCCCTTATGCACCATACATGACCCCACAAAGCCCAAATCGACCTTTTTCTCTGCCATATAAAATGAGATAGGACGAATGGTATCATGTGTATAACGCTTTGAGACATCGGCATTATTCACATCAGGGTCAGCGATCATCGGCTCATCAATCGCGTCTAGATCAACCACAACCTCTGCCGCATAAACAGCGCCGGCATCAGGCGCAAGAGCTGGCTTTTCGCCTGATTTAATCTGGCCAATACGATTATCGGCAATCGCAATCAGACGGTGCAACATCTGATTTTCATGTTCCATGCCCTTATCAATCATGATCTGGATACGGGCTTTGGCAATCTCTAGCGATTCAATCAAAGTCGCATCTTCTGAGATACAGATAGAGGCCTTGGCCTTCATCTCTGCTGTCCAATCAGTAAAGGTAAAGGCTTGGTCAGCAAGAAGCGTGCCAATATGCACCTCAATCACGCGGCCTTGGAAGATGTTATCGCCAAATTGTGCCAGCATCTGTGCTTGAGTGGCATGGACAACATCACGGAAATCCATATGATCAGCCATCTTGCCCTTAAAGGTCACCTTGACAGATTGCGGGATTGGCATGGTTGCCTCACCTGTCGCAAGAGCCAAAGCCACCGTGCCAGAATCCGCACCAAAGGCAACGCCTTTTGACATTCTTGTATGTGAGTCACCGCCAATGATAATCGCGTGATCATCCACAGTGATATCATTCAACACCTTATGAATCACATCTGTCATTGAATGATACTGCTCTTTGGGGTCACGGGCTGTGACAAGACCGAAATCATTCATGAATTTCATCAGACGCGGCGTATTATCTTGGGCTTTGAAATCCCACACAGAGGCCGTATGACAGCCAGACTGATAGGCCCCATCAAGTGTTGGCGAGATGGTTGTTGCCGCCATCGCTTCTAATTCTTGGGCCGTCATCAAGCCTGTTGTATCTTGCGAGCCAACAATATTGACCTTTACGCGCACATCAGAGCCGGCAAGCAATGGCGCATCAGATGAGACGCCAACTGCATTTGCGTTAAAGATTTTCTCAACCGCTGTCAGGCCTTGGCCATCTTTTGAGACTTCCTTAGA
>WTHV01000062.1 GCA_011525265.1 Alphaproteobacteria bacterium
GTGATGTGAAATATCATATGGGCGCCTCTTCAGATAGGCAGTTTGATGATAATGAAATTCACCTATCACTTGCCCCTAATCCCTCTCACCTAGAGATTGTCGATCCTGTGGTTGTGGGCCGTGTGCGTGCCAAGCAACAGCAGCAAAATGACGAAGAGCGCCGCGAAGTGCTTGGTATCTTATTGCATGGTGATGCTGCTTTTGCTGGTCAAGGTGTTGTGGCTGAAACATTTGCTTTCTCAGCCTTGCGCGGTTATCGCACTGGTGGGACAATTCATATCATCGTGAATAATCAGGTTGGCTTTACCACAAGCCCGCATTATTCGCGCTCATCACCTTATCCAACAGATGTGGCAAAGATGGTCATGGCACCGATTTTGCACGTTAATGGTGATGATGCTGAAGCGGTGGTTCATGCGGCGCGTATCGCAACTGAATTCCGCCAGACTTTTGGTGTTGATGTGGTGCTTGATGTGTTCTGTTACAGACGCTTTGGTCATAATGAGGGCGATGAGCCTTTATTCACACAGCCCCTAATGTATCAGAAAATCGCAACACAGCCTTCAACAAGAGAAATTTATGGTAACCGCCTTGTCTCTGAAGGGGTGCTAACATCTGATGAAGCACAAGCTATCATTGATGATCATTATGCCCATTTGAATGAAGAGTTTGAGATTGGCACAACCTATAAGCCGAACAAAGCAGATTGGCTTGAAGGGCAATGGTCTGGCATCAAAACAGCAAGCGGTGATGAGCGTCGTGGTCAAACAGATGTTGAATTATCTGTTCTGCATAAAATTGCTGAAACAATGACAACTGTGCCATCTGATATGAAGATTCACAGTAAGCTGCAACGTGTGATTGATGCACGTGGCAAAGCGATTAGTGCTGGTGAAGGGCTTGATTGGGCGACCGCAGAACATTTGGCCTTTGGCTCTTTATTGCTCGAGGGCAGTTCTGTGCGCCTATCAGGGCAAGATTCATGCCGTGGTACATTCAGCCAAAGACACGCGGTATTCATCGATCAAAATGATGAAAGACGTCATACACCTTTGATGTATTTATCGGATGATCAAGGGGCGTTTGAGGTCATTGATTCGCCGCTATCAGAAGCATCTGTGATGGGCTTTGAATATGGCTTTGCACAAGCAGAGCCTAATGCGCTTGTGATGTGGGAAGCCCAATTTGGCGATTTTGCAAATGGCGCACAGGTTGTTGTTGATCAATTTATCTCATCTGGTGAGGCCAAATGGTTGCGGATGAATGGTTTGGTTCTGCTACTGCCGCATGGCTATGAAGGCCAAGGCCCAGAACATAGTTCTGCGCGCCTTGAACGCTATCTTCAGCTTTGTGCTGAGGATAATATGCAGGTTGTGAATTGTACTACACCAGCTAATTACTTCCACGTGCTTCGTCGTCAGCTAAAGCGTGACTTCAGAAAGCCATTGGTGATTATGACGCCAAAATCATTATTGCGTCACAAAAGCTGTGTCTCGTCACTGGCTGATTTGGGCCCTGGTACCTCGTTCCACCGTATCCTTGATGAGCGTGATGGCACATTAAAGGATAAGGATATCACACGTGTCGTGTTATGTTCTGGTAAGGTCTATTATGATCTTGAGGCAATGCGCCGTGAGCATGGTGTGACGAATGTAAAAATTGTGAGCGTTGAACAGCTTTATCCATTTGCGCGCAAAACGCTTGGCCGAATTTTGGCAAAGACGCCAAAAGCGGATGTTATCTGGTGCCAAGAAGAGCCACAAAATATGGGTGCATGGCATTTTGTACGTGATGATATTGAACATTCAATGGCATTGGCAGAGATGAAAAAGCAAAGACCAATTTATGCAGGCAGAGCGGCCGCCGCTTCACCTGCCACTGGTTCAGCCTCTCGTCATGCCAGAGAGCAAGCCCAATTATGCCAAGATGCGTTGGGCATTAAGAAATAGGTAAGAGCGTAGCAAACACAGATCAAAAGATATCTGGATAAAAAGTAGGCTTAAGGAAGGATAGCGATCATGGCGATTGAAATCAAAGTCCCTGTATTAGGTGAATCAGTTGTAGAAGCAACTATTGCACGGTGGATTAAAAAATCTGGCGATGCTGTAGCAGCAGATGAGCCTGTGGTAGAATTGGAAACGGACAAGGTAACACTTGAAGTTCCTGCGCCTGTTAATGGCACGCTGACAGATATCATTGCCGCTGAAGGGGCAACGGTCGAAGTGGGTGCTTTGCTTGCTATGATGGAAGAGGGCGCGGCACCGGCAAAATCTGCCCAACCAAAAGCAGAAGCGCCAAAGGCTGAGGCACCTGCACCTGCCGCATCTGCCCCTGCTGCCCCTGCTGCCCCAGTTGCAGCAGCAGCTTCGTCAAACCATCCTTTGTCACCTGCTGTGCGTCGTCTGGTTGAAGAAAATAACCTGAACCCAGCGGCAATCCCTGCGACAGGCAAAGATGGCCGCCTGACAAAAGGTGATGTTCAAGACGCGATTGCCAAAGGTATTGGCAAGGCAGCGCCTATGGCCTCTGCTGCGTCAGCACCTATTGCCCCGCGCAAAGATGATGCGCGTGAAGAGCGTGTGCCAATGTCACGTCTGCGCCGCATGATCGCACAGCGTTTAAAAGAAGCGCAAAATACAGCCGCGATGCTGACAACATTTAATGAAGTCGATATGACAGAATTAATGAAGTTGCGTTCAGAATATAAAGAAGATTTTGAAAAGAATCACGGCGCACGTTTGGGCTTTATGGGTATGTTTGTCAAAGCTGCCATTACCGCACTTGGTGAATATCCAGCGGTGAATGCTG
>WTHV01000221.1 GCA_011525265.1 Alphaproteobacteria bacterium
TCAGATGTGTATAAGAGACAGCTTCAACACAGACAGCACGGCCAGTCATAGCAGAATTGCGCGATTGGGTGAGCGGACAGATTTCAGCCCATCTCAGCCCTGCTAGTGCAAACCTTGCCAAAGCCCTATTAATTGGGGAGCGTGATTTTTCCAATGAGGCATTTTTCACGCCTTTTCGCAAAGCAGGGCTTGCCCATCTATTGGCGATTTCTGGTTTGCATATGGGGTTATTTTGTTTCGGCGTCTATGGCGTGTGCCGCTTATTCTTGGCATTGCCTGTGCGCCTATCTGCCATTGTGGCACCGCATAAAATCGCTGTATGTTTTGCGATAGGCTCAGGCTTATTCTACCTTGCCCTAACAGGCTACCCGATTAGTGCTATTCGGGCGTATTTAATGGTCAGCATTGTCTTGCTTGCCCTGTTGATTGGCAGGCGAATGGTAACGGTACGCAGTATGGCCCTTGTCTTTTGTTTGTTTTTACTACTGTATCCCACAGCCTTATATATACCGGCCTTTCAATTATCTTTTGCCGCAACCTTTGGGATTGTTTTGTTTCATGACAGGCAAAAGACCGAAAATAAGTGGCGGCAGAATAAATGGTTAAGACGAGTTTATTATTTAGCGGCCACATCAGCTATCGCCATATTATCAACCTTCTTCATAACCGCGTTTCATTTTGGCGTGATCTCAGCATGGGGTGTGGTATCAAATATTATCGCAATACCCTATACAGGGGTTGTGATTATGCCAGTTGCTATTGCCTATCTCATCTCGCTTAGTTTCGGCTTTGGTCTATGGATCGCACCTCTTCTTGATGTGATGTTATCCTTCTTGATTCACTTTGCGCAGATGATGGCATCTTTGCCGCAGTCTGAGATACGACTGCCAACACCGCCGCCGCTTTACTTGCCTCTTTTTGCGATATTGGGGGCAGGCCTTTTCTATGGTGGCGGAAAAAGCCGGTTGATTATTCTTAGCGCTAGCATCATGGCCATCATCTTATGGTTAGGGCAGGGCAGGCCCTTTGGCGTTGTAACAGGGCAAGATGATTACCGCAGAATAGCGCTATATGATGACGGCATCTTGTATCATAATCACAGGCTGACAAAATTCTGGGCGCAATCCTATGGCAAATTATTTGGCAATAGTGAAAAAACGGTGAGGGTAAAATGTCGCCCCTTTTGCACGATTGCGCTTCGCAAGGAGCCGCATCTTATCCACATCACATCGCAGCGAAATAGCCCGTGTTCAACCAGAGATCAACAAGTGACAATAACGCTTAACCGTATCTGCCATAGAGAAGCATTTAATTATGGTGATAAGGAAGATATTTCATTGTTATTATTTTATAACAATGAGTTAGGCGTTTATTTTAAACAAAAATAATAAGATTTTATCGAGCAGAATGGCACAGGATGTGTCAGTTAAACTGTGCCATTTGCGCTTAGTTATAATTGCGGATTAGGCCTGCCAATTTGCCCTGAATACGGACAGCGTTTGAACTGAAATAACGTGTTTGATAATGGCGATTTGCTGGCTCTAGCCCAATACGGCCATCTTCTTTGCGCAAGGTTTTTAACGTTGCCTCATGCTCATCAATCAAAGCAACCACGATATCCCCATGATTGGCGATATCTGTTTTCTTGATAACCACTGTATCACCATCATGAATGCCTGCTTCGACCATTGAATCGCCGACAATTTCAAGTGCGAAATGCTCGCCTGTTCCAATCATACTTGCGGGCACATCGAGGAAGCGGGAATTATCCGACAGCGCCTCAATTGGTGTTCCGGCCGCAATCTGGCCAAGTAAGGGCAAAGCAAGGCTTGTTGATTGGCCAAATTGACCGTGAATAACATTATCAACAGGCGCGGCTTGTGCCTCAGATGCGCTTGGGGTGGTATCGATTATCTCAATCGCTCTTGCACGGTTGGCAAGGCGGCGGATATGACCGCGTTCTTCGAGCGCTGATACAAGGCGATGAATGCCTGATTTTGATTTCAACCCAATCGCATCCTTCATTTCGTCAAATGAGGGTGCATGGTCAAATTCAGCCTGATAGCTTGTTAAGAAATTCAGTAATTCGCGCTGTTTCGCCGTTAACATAAGTGCCTCCCATCTCAGGTGTTCCACTTATGTTCTATCTCATCAATGAGAACAAAGCAAGAAAATTAATCAAAGATGTTAAAACCCGTCTGGCAATAAGGCCATTTGCACCTTGTCACCTGCTGCAATAGCCGGATCATGCGGTGGTCTGATAAGTAGCGCATTGGCTTGTGATAGCCTATGCATTTGGCTTGAGTCCTGACTGTCAAAAGGGGTAACCTGCCAGCCATTCGGTGTTTGTTCTGCAATGCTGCGCAAATAATCACGCCGCTTGTCATTTTCGTTCAAATCAACAGTACATAGAGCTGTTTGTTCTTGGACATCAAGATCCGTGCGTCCCATCATATGACCAATAAGCGGGCGCAAGAATACAAAGCAACAGACGGCTACAGAGACTGGATTGCCGGGCAAACCCAATAAGGGCGTCTTGCCAACATGACCAAAAATAAGTGGCTTCCCGGGGCGCATGGCGATTTTCCAGAAATCAAGCGCCATCTCTTGGCTTTGTTCTATGTCATGAACAATATAGTCATATTTGCCAACAGAGGCACCGCCTGTTGTGACGATAAGGTCATAGTGCGCGGGCTCTTTAAGGGCTTCTGTTAAAGCGCCTGGCGTATCTGACAGAATGCCCAAATCTGTTACCTCTGCCCCTGCTTGACGCAAAGCTGAGGCAAGGAAAACAGCATTAGAATTGATTAATTGTCCATAACGCGGAATGCCGCCTGCCGCCACCAATTCATCACCTGATGAAAGGATTGCAATATGGGGTTTTTTCTTAGCTTGAATGCGGTTTTGCAACCCTAGCGCACAAAGTGCCATGGCGCGCGCGGTGAGGGTCTCACCTTTTTTGACAAGCACATCATCTCTGGCAAAATCGCCGCCGCGTGGTCTGATATAGCGACCAGCTTCTAAAGGGGTGGGAGGGGTGATGGTCTCATTATCTTCAGAGACTTCCTCTTGCAAAATAATCGCATCACACCCTTGGGGGGCATAGGCGCCTGTATAGATTCGTATGGCCTCACCCTCACCAAGAGCTGTCTGATAGGGGTGACCCGCGGCAGATTCACCGACAATGCGCAACGCTTTGCCAGAGGCTGTATCGCACGCACGCACGCCAAACCCATCCATGGCTGAGATATCGCTTAACGGGTGGTGTGTGCCAGCGATGATATCTTCTTCTATTTGGCGACCTAGCGCTTGTGATAGGGGGACATATTCTGGCGAAAGTGGGGCAATATTAGCGCATATGTCGGCCAAGGCCTCAGCAACAGGTTTCAGCGGTGCCATTTCAGTCAAAGCCTCTACTGTTAAGATGGGTCATGTTGTGGGGCGTTAAATGTGCCTGATTTGCCACCTGATTTATAAAGCAGTTTAATGTTCTCAATGGTGATGGCTTTATCAACAGCTTTGCACATATCATAGATGGTTAAAGCCGCCACAGATACAGCTGTCATGGCTTCCATCTCTACCCCAGTTTTGCCAGTAATTTGGCATTCTGCCTCAATTTTGATGCCTGTATCTGTCAAGGCGAGGCGCAGTGCGACATGATCAAGGCCAAGAGGGTGACATAAGGGAATAAGAGAGGCTGTTTGCTTTGCGCCCATAATGCCAGCTAATTCAGCAATCGCTAAGACATCCCCTTTTTGTAATTTTTGCGCTTGCACAATTTCAACTGTCTCAGCGTTAAGACGCACAAAGCCAGAGGCAATGGCAACCCTTACTGTATCAGCCTTTGCGCCGACATCCACCATATGGGCTCTGCCATCACTATCGAAATGTGATAATTTCTCCGTCATAGCGATAGGGCTCCTTTTAGGCAGCAACAGGGTTTTTCAAGATAGTCTTGGTGGCAGCTTCAACATCATCTTGGCGCATTAATGACTCACCAATAAGGAAACAACGGGCATTATGCGCCGCCATATAAGCCAAATCTTCTGCCTTAAACAGACCAGATTCTGCCACAGCAATGCGATCTTTTGGCAAGCGCGGCAACATCGCGGCGCCCACCTCTAGCGAGATTTCCATGGTTTTAAGGTTGCGGTTATTAATCCCCATCAGCGGCGATGATAGGGCACAAGCGCGATCAAGCTCTGATTCATCATGTACCTCAATCAGCACATCCATCCCCCATTCATGGGCAACAGCCTCTAATTCCAAGGCTTGCGCATCAGATAAAGAGGCCATAATCAGCAAGATACAATCAGCACCAAGTGCACGTGCTTCGATAATTTGCAACGGGTCAATCATGAAATCTTTACGCAAAACAGGCAGTGATACCGCCGCGCGTGCATTGACAAGGTAATCATTATGACCTTGGAAATAATTTTGATCAGTCAGGATAGATAAGCAGGTCGCACCGCCAGCCTCATAAGCTTGTGCTAATGATACAGGTTCAAAATCAGGTCTGATAAGCCCTTTTGAAGGGCTAGCTTTTTTTAATTCAGCAATAAGACCATAGCCATTTTCAGACGCTGTTTTAAGGGCGTTTGTAAAGCCTCTTGGGGCAGAGGCGTCCTTGGCCAATGCCTCAAGCTCTGATTGGCTGATGCGTGCACGCAAAGCGGCAATTTCTGTCTTTTTATGGGCGTTGATCTTGGCTAATACGTCACTCATCTCATCTATGCCTTATTTGTCAGAGCCACAAGACCATCAAGCGCCCGCAATGCTGCACCACTTTCAAGCGCTGTTTTGGCCCGCATCAACGCGGTTTTGAAATCATCTTCATATCCCGTACCAACCAGTGAGGCCGCGGCATTCATCAGCACAATATCACGATAAGCAGGGCTTGCTGCCTCATCATTTTGCAACAACGCACGCAATGCCTTGGCATTTTCCGCGCCTGTTCCGCCTTTCAGCGCATCCAGAGAAGCAATTTCAATGCCATAATCAGCTGGCGAGATTTCAAATTCTGTTATCGTCCCATCTCGCAATGCGGCGATGCTTGTTGTTGTGGTTGTTGTGACTTCATCAAGGCCATCACCACCATGAACCACCCAGGCATTTGTTGTGCCAAGGGCTTTGAGAGCTTCGGCAAAAGGACGGCACCATGCTTTGTCATAAACGCCAACCATAATACGGCCAACCAATGCAGGGTTGGATAAGGGGCCTAGTAAATTAAAAATTGTCCGTGTCCCTAATTCTGCGCGAATAGGGCCTACATGGCGCATGGCTGAATGATGATTTGGTGCCATCAAGAAACAAACGCCAACCTCTCTCAAAGCTGTCTCTAGCACATCAAAAGAAGCATCAAGATTAAGGCCAAGGGCTGTCAGCACATCCGCCGCACCGCTTTTGGATGAGACAGCACGATTGCCATGTTTTGCCACTGGCACACCGCATCCTGCCACGACAAAGGCTGTGGCGGTCGAGATATTGTAAGTGCCAATCCCATCACCGCCTGTGCCAACAATATCAATCGCATCCTCTGGGGCTGTAATTTTAGCTGACATCTCGCGCAAGACTGAGGCGCCTGCTGTGATATCAGAGGGTGTTTCCCCCCGCATTTTCAAGCCGATTAGAAAGCCAGATATAAGGGCAGGGGATACATCACCTGACATGATAGCCCCAAAGGCGGCTTTCATCTCATCTGGGCTATAGGTGGTATTTGTGGTGATTTTCCCAATAAGGGGACGAACGATATCAGACATGGAGTTGCTCTGGAAATTTTTGGTCAAGACGGATAATTTGCTCTTCAAGCTTGGCTAGCACAGACTCATCAGGGCCGTTTTTACCGCATAATTGCAAAAAGTTTGCAAGAATACGATAGCCACCAACAGAAGCGATGCTCTCAGGGTGGAATTGCACCCCATGCACATTTAAGTGTTTATGAGACAGTCCCATGACATGACCTTGCGCTGTTTTGGCCGTGATTTCCAAGTCATCTGGAATGGCATCAAGGTCAGCTGTCAAAGAGTGATAGCGGGTCACAGGAATATGATTGTCGAGCCCTGCAAAAACATGAGCGCCATCATGTTCAATCAACGATAATTTGCCATGAACAGGCGGGTCAAACGCCTTCAAACTGCCGCCAAAGCTTGTGCAAATCGCTTGCATACCAAGGCAAACACCAAAGATTGGGATGGTACCGGCGGCTTTTTGGATGAGCTCTTCTATCACACCGGCTTGATGAGGGGCGCCTGGGCCTGGTGAGATGATGAAACCCTCTGGTGCCATAGCGATAAATTCATCTGCACTATGGGCATCATTACGGATGGTCTCCACCTCTACACCAAGGTCAGATAAAAAATGCCACAGATTCCATGTGAAACTGTCATAATTATCTATCAGGATGAACATCGCTTTTGCCTCATTCATGGTGGTCGCACAACCTATCGTGCTATTACAGGTAGCACATTATCTCTGGCGTGCCCAAAAATCTAGGAGCCATTTCAATAAATCACATGGTATATGTTAAGATAATTTATATGGTAAAATAATACCTTATTTTTATCCTATTGAAATTATTATATTTTTTATAAATTATGTGATATTTAGCGCTTGATCCCTCGCAAATTATACTGTAGAAACACGCGCAACCGTCTTATTTGCATGCGTTTTATGGCGTATAGGCAGGTGAGACAAAACTGAATTATTCTGGAGTTTTCCAAATGCCTTTACCAAAGACATATGTGGCAACACCAAAAGATATCAATAAGAATTGGTTCTTGGTGGACGCAGAAGATCTCGTACTTGGCCGTATGGCAAGCTTGATTGCAATGCGTATTCGCGGCAAGCACAAGCCAACCTATACACCAAACATGGATTGCGGTGACCACATCGTTGTTATCAACGCTGAAAAAGTAAAATTAACAGGCAATAAGCGCAACAATAAGACTTATTACTGGCACACAGGTTACCCTGGCGGTATCAAATCACGCACAGCAGACAAGCTTCTTGATGGTCGCTTCCCTGAGCGTGTTATCCAAAAAGCCGTTGAGCGTATGGTACCACGTGGCCCGCTAGGTCGTAACGCGATGAGAAACTTGCACGTCTATGCAGGTACAGCACATCCGCATGAAGCACAACAGCCAGTCGTTCTTGATATCGCATCAATGAATGAAAAGAATAAGAGGTAGTCATGTCTGAAGAAAATCTTAATGAAGATAAGGCTGGCATGGCAGCTCTTGAAGCTTTGTCAGACACAGCAGAAACAGCCGCTCCTGCGGTTGCAGAACCAAAGATTGATGATCTAGGCAGATCATACGCAACAGGTCGTCGTAAGAACGCATCTGCCCGCGTATGGATTAAGCGTGGCACAGGCCGCGTGACAGTTAACGGCAAAGACATCAACACATATTTCGCACGTCCTGTTCTACAGATGCTTTTGGCTCAGCCATTCCAAACTGTTGAACGTGAAGGTGAGTTCGATGTGATGGCAACTGTCTCTGGCGGTGGTCTATCAGGCCAAGCTGGTGCGGTTCGTCACGGCATCAGCCGCGCGCTAACCTATTTTGAACCTGGTCTTCGCCCAGCCTTGAAAGCAGGCGGGTTCCTAACACGTGACCCACGTGTTGTTGAAAGAAAGAAGTACGGCAAGGCAAAAGCCCGTCGTTCATTCCAGTTCTCAAAGCGTTAAATTTTACCGCTTTATCAAATATACAAAAGCAGCAGGGTGGCAACATTCTGCTGTTTTTTATGTCCTGTTTGCTATCAATGAATGATGCTCGAATTTCATGTAAATAATCAGGTTACAGCAGAGGCGCTTTTAGCAATCGCACGAGAGGCTTATAAGCACTATGTGGCGGCTATTGGCAAAGAGCCAGCGCCGATGGGGGCTGATTACGCACATCATATTGCCCATGATACGATTATCACAGCCTATCAAGATAATGTGCTTGTGGGGTTTGGGATTATCATTGAAAAAGATGATGGGCTATGGCTTGAGACGATCGCTGTGGCAGATGGCTATCGTGGGCAGGGGATAGGCAGCAAGCTACTGGCTGAGATTGAACGTCATATCGCAAAAAAGGCGCGTTCTTATCAGCTTTATACAAATGAAAAAATGACCCAAAATAAGGCGTGGTATCTGCGCCTTGGCTTTACCATCACAGCGGTGAAAGAGGCAGAGGGATTTCGGCGCATTTATTTTGAAAAAACACTTTCATAAAAGCGCCGAAAATATTGTTTTAATTGGTTTTATGCATCTTTGCCAAATGCAACAGATGTTGTGCCAAGCCCTTCAATATGGACGTCAACCACATCACCTTTTTCAACTAAGATCATCGGGCCTAATGAGCCTGATAAGATCACATCACCTTCTTGAATAGGTGTACCATGGGCCACCATCTGATTGGCAAGCCAGCACAAGGATGTCAAAGGTGAGCCAAGCACATTTGCGCCTGCACCTTGGCCGACAGATGTGCCATTAACATGGATATCTGCTTTGGCTTCAGAGACATCAAACTGATCAAGCATTTGAAGTTTATGGCCAAGTGTGAAATGTGAGGCCCCAACATTATCTGATACCATATCGACGCCTTTTCCAGACCAATCGATGATACGGGTATTTACAATCTCAATCGCACCTGTGACATAATCTGTGGCGCGCATGACATCTGCCATTGTGATTTTCTCAAAGTCCAAATCAGCGCCCATGATAAAGGCGATTTCAGCTTCGATTTTCGCAGACGTAATTTGTGCGCCTGGTATTTCACCACGGTGTGGGACATCCATCACATCATAAAGCAAGCCAGAGACAGGCGTATCAACTTCCATCATTCCCATAGCTGTGGGATTGGTAAAGCCAGATTTGCGTCCAATCAGGCGTTGACCGTCTGCTTCACGCTTATCATTAAAGGCACGCTGAACAGCATAGGCGGCAGTCAAATCGCCTTCTGGTAGCAATGAGCGGATAGGATCAATACTTACATTTGCCTTATGCGCGTCCCATAATTTATTTGCGACTTCTTGAGACATCTGACACTCTCTTTCTGTTATTTTGCCTATAGTAAGACGGAAATTCTTTTTTCCACTTATGCGTCAAATAACGCTAATTGGAAACCGCATTTTTCATTATTTTATAAGGTTTGTTGGCAGATGAAAAAACTTGGCATAATTGGCGGCATGAGCTGGGAGAGCACGCAAACTTACTATCGCCTTTTAAATGAGGGGGTGCGGGCGCGCCTTGGGGGGCTTCATTCTTGTGAATTGCTTCTTTATTCCTTCGATTTTGCACGCATTGAAGGCCTGCAATCAGACGGGGCATGGGATCAAGCATCTGACGAAATGGTAAGAGCGGCCTTATCTCTAAAGGCGGCGGGGGCTGATTATTTG
>WTHV01000275.1 GCA_011525265.1 Alphaproteobacteria bacterium
CGAAGGCTGTCATCTGGCACAATCTCTTTGATCAAACCCCATTTATGGGCCTCATCTGCATCAACCCAGCGCCCTGTTAACAACAAATCCATCGCCACATGATAAGGGATGCGTTTTGGCAATTTAATTGAGGCCGCATCAGCGACCGTACCAGAGCGAATTTCAGGCAAAGCAAAGCTTGCCGATTCAGCCGCCAAAATCAGGTCGCATGACAAGGCCAATTCAAAGCCACCACCACAGCAAATCCCATTTACTGCACAGATAACAGGCTTGTTCATATTCCCTAATTCTTGCAAGCCGCCAAAGCCGCCAATGCCATAATCACCATCCACCGCATCACCATCTGCGGCGGCTTTCAAATCCCAACCAGCACAGAAGAATTTGTCACCCTCGGCGCGCAAGATGGCAACACGTGCCTCAGGGTCATCACGAAAGGCCATAAAGACCTCACCCATCTTTCGGCTTGTGGCAAGATCAATGGCATTTGCCTTTGGACGGTTAAGGCTAATTTCCCAAATGCCGCCTTCTTTTTTGATGATTAGCTCTTCCATTCGTCTCTCTCCTCTCGCGCCATTAGCGCATCTACAGCAACAATCCGCTCAGCTGTTGCCATGACGGGATTCATTTCAATTTCAGTCACTGCCCCTTTTTGGGCAAAATAAAAATCACTCACATTACGAATAAGTGCCATGATAGCTGCCACATCGCATCCTGTTTGCCCACGATAGCCAAGCGCCTTTGGCCAACAACGAAGGCGTACCAAGCCAGCTTTGATATCAGCCTCATGGGCGGGCAGGCTGATAGTTACTTTATCTTGATGCAATTCAGTGTAAATGCCGCCTTCAGCAATTGTCAAAACAGGCCCATGGGCAGGGTCTGTTACAATCCCCACAAGCAATTCAAGCACAGCCTTTGTGATCATTTCCTCAATCAAATAGCCATGCGGGGCTGACATCTTATCCATAGCGCTTTGCAGCTCTGCTAAATCAGAAATCCCGAGCACCACGGCACCAGCTTCGGTTTTATGGGCAAAGCCAAGGCCTTTTAACACGACAGGGAATTGCAAGCCTGATTGTGCAATAGACTCTTCTGCTGTGGCACAATCAGAGGCCGTGATGCGCTTTGGCACATCAATGCCCACAGCGCTAAGTGCGCTTTTCGCGGCATCCTCATCAACCATCTTTACTTGGCCTGTTGGCACGGCCATTTCAGGCAATTCAAGCGGGGCATCTTGTTGCCAAGCACACCCAATTGTCGCAAGAGCTTCAATCGCCGCAAGCCCATCTTCTAGCCCCATTAAAGGCGTTATGCCAGCTTCTATGGCCGGGGCGCAAAAGGCCTCTGTCAATGTCTCTGGCAGTGTCGATATTATGACTGCCTTTTTGTGCGTCTGGCGAACAGCTTCTATAAGGCAGTCACGTGCTGGCTGCCACGGCCTATCATCACAACGATCAATACGCGGCGGGTCAAGCACAAGACAGCTTACCGATTGCGGCCCCTCAAGCATGGCCGCAAATGCCTGTGTCATCACCGCATTATCACCCCAGATATACGTCTGATAATCAAGCGGGTTTGACAGATGAACCAAAGGGCCAAGCGCGTCTGATAAGGCTGAACTTTGGCGTTTTGATAATGGCGGAAATGTCAGTTTTGTATCTGCCGCACAATCAGCGATTAAGCTTGCCTCCCCCCCAGAACAAGATAAGGAGCCAATCCCATAATCAGGCAGAACACCGCAATAATGCGCTAATTTCAACGCTTCAACAAAGCCACCAAGGCTATGCAGGCGGGCAATGCCAAGGCGCTCAAACAAGGCTGTTGCACTATCATCACTGCCCGCAAGGGACGCTGTATGTGATAAGGTGGCATGTTGTGCTGCTTCTGATTTACCAACCTTGAGTGCGATAATCGGTATCTTTTTCTGCCGCGCTTTTATCGCAAGCAACTCAAGTTTCTTAACACTAGCAATCCCCTCAATATGAAGGCCAAGTGCTGTGATCCGCCCATCATCAATGAGCGCATTAGCGATATCACACATATCAAGCTGTGCCTGATTGCCAGCTGTCGCAAGCATCGCCAATGGCAAAGAGCGCTTTGACATAGATAATGTAATCGCCATATTTGAGCTTTGTGTGATAATGCCAACACCCGATTCTTGGGCTGTCCCACCATGCTCATCAGGCCAAATCGCAACCTTATCAAGATAATTCACAAAGCCATAACAATTCGGCCCCAAAAAGGGCATATCGCCTGCCCTTGCCAATGCGTCATTTTGCAAATCAGTGCCACTTGCCTCACCCGCTTGCAAGACTGTCTCATCATCTGCCTGTGTTTCAGCAAAACCAGAGGCAAAGCACACAGCCCCGCCTGCACCTGCTTGTGATAATGCCCCCAAAATCGCAGGGGTCAAATTACGATTCACGCCAATAAAGCTCGCATCTGGTGCGGCTGGTAATGCGGCTACATCTGCATAGGCTTTCAAGCCTGCAATTTCTGTCTTTTTAGGATGAACTGGCCAAATCTCTCCGGCAAATCCTCCCTTTTGCAGCTGAGCTATGACATTATGCGCCCAAGCGCCACCAAAAACAGCAATGTGTTTTGGTCGCAATAGGCGAGATAAATCAGTCATCTCTTAGCCTCCTAATGGGCGAAGCAAATCTCGGCTGATGATATGGCGTTGAATTTCAGAAGTCCCATCCCAAATACGCTCAACACGTGCATCTCGCCAAAAACGGGCAAATGGCAAATCATCCATCAGACCCATACCACCATGAAGCT
>WTHV01000111.1 GCA_011525265.1 Alphaproteobacteria bacterium
AGCTGGTGATAGCTCATTATATCTCAAAGGCTATGATGGCATGCTTGATATAACTGCGCTGGGGCTGATTTGTGTAAAGCTTGTGGTCTCGCTTTATCTGATTTCTTCGGTGTTGGCAGGCTATGACGGCAGGGCGCTTAAAATTCAGGATATTATTATCCGTCTTGTGCTCGCATTTTTGATATTATTAAGCTATCAGACCATAAGCTTTGCAGCCTTCTTTATAGCTCTTGCAGTGGTCATCATTCACCATTTGCAAGTCAAAAGGCAAGCTGTAGCTGCGTCACCTTAAGAGGGCGTAGAGGGAGTGTGTATATGACGCAAAGACCAAGCTATATTTTATTTATAACCGACCAACATCGTTATGATAATCTTGGTTGTAATGGTCATCCTGTTTTGCGCACACCCCATATTGACCAGATGGCACAAGAGGGCGTCAATTTTGACCGCTTTTATGTCGCATCTCCTGTTTGCATGCCTAATCGGGCGAGCTTGATGACCTGTCGCATGCCCTCTAGCCATGGCGTGCGTTGCCTTGGGGTGCCGTTAACCCATGATAATGTAACCTTTGTTGAGTTAATGCGTGCTGCTGGCTATGACACAGCGTTGATAGGCAAAAGCCATTTGCAAAATATGAATAACAGGCCTGTGCATTATAAAATGCCTGTTTATCGTGAAGGTTATACCGCGCCTCCTGCTGATTTGGCTGTGGCGATAAGATCTGATTTTCATGCAGATGAATATCAATATGAAAAGCCTGATTTTTATGAGCAAGATGACCCGCAAGTGCCACTGCCTTTTTATGGTTTTGATCATTTTGATCCTGTCACGCGTCACGGTGTTAATACAGGCGGAAATCATAGCGTTCATCAACGCAAAAACGCGCCCGATATATATGCGCTTCGCTCCAATGATATCCAGTTCGACCATGATTATAGCTGTCCTCAAGCGGTGCGCACAAAAATCCCAGAAGAACATTATTCAACAAGCTATATCGCTGATCAGACTGTGGCCTTTCTTGAAGCGCGCAAAGGTAATCCAAATCCCTTCTTTTTGATGGTCTCTTTTCCTGACCCGCATCATCCTTTTAATCCACCTGGCAAATATTGGGATATGTATAAGCCTGAGGATATGCCTATCCCGCAAGCCTATCTGGATGAGGGATGGGATGCGCCAGAATATGTGAAAATCATGCAAAGACAGAGGGCAGAAAATCCCCAGCTAGGACAGGCATCAGGCGTGTCTGTTGCTGTCTCGCAAAGGGAAGCCCAAGAAGCGCGTGCGTTGACATGTGGCATGATATCGATGATCGATGATGCGATTGGCCGCATAAGACAAGTCGCTAGTGATTGTGACCTCTTGGAAAATACAGTTCAGATTTTCACCTCAGATCATGGTGATCATCTAGGTGATCATAAGCTGTTATTCAAAGGCACAGAACAATATGATAACCTGACGCATGTGCCGTTTATTTGGGCGGATCCTAATGGTGAAAAAGGCAAACGCTCATCTGAAATTGCACAAACCCATGATATTGGTACCACGATTTTAGAACATGCCAAAATTGAAGAATCGCATGGTATGCAGGGTGAAATAATGACTGTAGCTGGCGGCAAGGGGCGTAAGGCGGCGCATATTCAATATGAAACGCAAAAACCACATGAAGCCTTTGGTGACCGCCCGCGTGCCCATAGTGTTGTGATGGGGCAATGGCGTCTTACGATCTATCATGGCATATGCCAAAATGAATTATTCGATCTTGAAAATGACCCTGGTGAGATGGTGAATCTTTGGGACAAGTCAGATTATGCCGAGGCCAAAGCGATGATGATTGAACAGCTTGCTGAAATGGAAATCGCGGTCGCTAATCATGTGCCTGTGCCAACAACAGAGGCATGAGATAAAAAGGGTATGAAAAAACTGCTCGCGCAAAGGTAAAATGAATGTCCAAAATAATTGAAGCAACTGAGTTTAGGCTCACAAAACGCCTTTTAAAAAGAGCTTTTTTGACAGCTTTGGTTGTCGGTTCACTTATAAATGCCATTAATTATGCTGATGTGATTTTATCAGGGGAAATGCCATCAATTTGGAAGATGTGCCTGACCTATAGTGTGCCTTTTTGCGTGACGATTTGGGGCGCCTATAGCGCGCTTAAATAAAAGGCGGGGATAAACAAAGCAATTCACCACCATTGTTGGTCTTATCTTGAGTGACCGTCTTCTTGCTTACGACCAAGGGTATCGAGGGCAGGGCGAAAAGAGTCATAATGGCTTTTCATATCATTCAACCTCTCATTGATATCGTCTAAATCTTCCAAGCAAAATTGGTTTTTTCCTCTGACACAGACCAGAGCTTTTCCATAACTGGCTTATCATAGGCGTGGGCATTTAGGGTGCCTTTGCCGACTGGCCCAACAAATTGAATAAATCCTGTTGGTCCATAAAGTGCGCGTTGCTCCAGCCCATCGCTCGTTGCACACATGACGCTTGGGTATGACCCTTTTTCAGCTGTCTGAACCAAAGGTGTTTTCATCATAAGATTAAAGATGAATTTTGTTAAAGCGCCGCCGTTTGTGTCAATCAATGAGGTCGCTGATGAACCGGGATGGCAAACATAGACCTCAACGGGCCTCTTGGCGTTTTTTATTTTGTCCTGAAGCTCATAAGCAAACATCATTTGTGCGAGTTTACTTTGGCTGTAGGCAGCGTTTGGATTGTAATTTTTGTGCCAATCTAAATCATCAAATTTTATGGTCTTTAACCCCATATTAT
>WTHV01000132.1 GCA_011525265.1 Alphaproteobacteria bacterium
CTCAGTGGTAGAGCACAACCTTGCCAAGGTTGGGGTCGAGGGTTCGAATCCCTTCGCCCGCTCCAAAAATGAAAAATGCGCATCATAGGTGATGCGCTTTTTTTATGTCTTCATTGTGAAATTGCCGCAATCCTTGAACACTCAAACCTTGAACACGCAAAGCGTTTATAGATACCCCATATGCGTCTCAACGCTAGCGGTAATGGCGTGGCCAAGTGCGATATGCGCTTCTTGAATATGCATGGTTTTGGATGAGGGTACATTCAACAAAATATCTGAGAGCGCCCCTAATTTGCCACCATCTTCGCCTGTCATAGCGATCACAATAATACCCTTTTCCCTCGCAACATGCGCGGCTCTTATCACATTTTCAGAATTGCCTGATGTTGAGATCGCAATGAGCACATCACCTGATTTGCCAAGTGTTTGAACCTGCCGGTCATAAATACCCTCAAAACCAAAATCATTGCTAAAAGCGGTTATAAGTGACGTATCTGTCGTGAGCGCAATAGCTGCAAGACCATCGCGCGGATTACGATGATCTAAGGTTGCCACAAATTCTGCTGCCAAATGTTGGCTATCACCTGCTGAGCCGCCATTACCACATAACATTAATTTGCCGCCCTGTTGCAATGACGCCACAATCGCCATTGCTGCCTCTTCAGCTTTATCAGTTAATTCATGGGCTGTGCGGGTTTTGACCGCTGCCGATTCAAGAAGCAAATCTTTGATTGTCATGCCAGATCTTATCTACCTGCTTAGTTGCGTAACTTGACCGTATCTTTATGGCGGTTTATGAACATCAAAGCAATCATTGTATCGATTTAAGGGCAGGGTCATGGTCAAAAAAGCAATATTTCCCGTAGGCGGGCTTGGCACACGCTTTCTTCCTGCCACAAAAGCATTACCAAAAGAAATGCTGCCTGTGGTCGATAAGCCGTTAATTCAATATGCTGTGGAAGAAGCCATTCACGCTGGTATTGAAGAGTTTATATTTGTCACGGGCCGTAATAAGACTGCGATTGAAGATCATTTTGATCATTCATTTGAGCTTGAATCTGTGCTTTTCGAAAAAGGCAAGGATGATGCGCTTCAATTGGTTAAAGATATGATGCGTGTGCCGGGATCTGTTGCCTATGTGCGCCAACAAGAGCCTGCTGGTCTTGGCCATGCCGTCTGGTGTGCACGCCATCTCATCGGTGATGAGCCTGTTGCTGTTTTGCTCGCAGATGATTTGGTGCTTGGTGCGCCGGCCATTAAAGAGATGGTTGATGCGTATCAAGGCGGCAATATGGTTGCCGTGATGGAAGTGCCTGAGCAAGAGACAAGCGCCTATGGCATTGTCACCCCCGGTGCTGATAATGGCCATGAGGTGACCATTAATGGGCTGGTTGAAAAGCCAAAGGCTGGCACAGCGCCATCAAATTTGGCCGTTATTGGCCGCTATATTATTGAGCCTGCTGTCTTTGAGACACTTGGAAAGCAAAAAGCTGGTGTGGGAGGTGAGGTGCAATTGACAGATGCGCTTGCCGCACAGATTGGCACATCACCATTCACTGGCTTGCGTTTTACTGGCAAACGATTTGATTGTGGCTCAAAAATTGGCTTTCAAAAAGCCAATATTGCGTTCAGCCTAGAGCGTGATGATATGGCTGATGAGTTGCGTCACTGGCTCAAAACCCACCTATAAATCAGCGCAAAACACAAAGCTCACACGATAAGAGCAAGAGATTCAATTGACAGATTTTTCCCATAAATTTCACCCCACAATACTACGCGCCTATGATATTCGTGGCATTATAGGTCAAACATTATCAGAAGATGATGCCTATGCGATTGGCGTTGGATTTGCGCATATCACAGCCAAAAGGCAAGACACTGCGACGCCAAAAATTGCTGTGGGATATGATGGCAGGATAAGCTCACCTGGCTTGTCAAAAGCCCTCATTAACGGCCTAAAAGCAGGAGGTGCGCGCGTTTTATCAATTGGCATGGGACCAACGCCAATGCTGTATTTCGCTGATAGAGAATTATCATGTGATGGCGCTATTCAGATCACAGGCTCTCATAATCCCAAAGATTATAATGGCTTTAAAATGGTGATCGGACATAGCTCTTTTTATGGCGATGATATCACAGCGCTTGGCGCAATGATGGCACAAGGCATCACGCTGCACTCACAAGGGATATCCGAAGATGTCGCTATCTTTGATGATTATATTGCCCGCCTTGTAAAAGATGCCCCAACGCTTGGTGATTGTTTTGTTTGGGATACAGGAAATGGTGCCGCAGGACCAGCGGTGCGGGCGCTTATCACGCAGCTATCTGGAACGCATGAATTATTATTTGAAGAGGTTGATGGCACATTCCCGAACCATCATCCAGACCCTGTTGACCCGCATACGCTTGGGTTCTTGCGTGACGCGCGGCAAGCGGCAGCTGCACTATGCGGATTAGGCTTTGATGGTGATGGTGACAGGCTTGGCATGATTGATGCCAAAGGCCGCCAAGTCCCAGGTGATATCCTAACCGCCTATTTAGCCAGTGAGCTGTTATTACGAAAAAAAGGCGAAGTGATTTTATTTGATGTAAAATCCTCTGCGGTTGCCATGCGCCTTGTTGAACAAGCCGGTGGGAAGCCTGAAATATGGAAGACAGGTCATAGCCATATGAAATCACGTATGGCCGAGATTAATTGCCAATTAGCAGGTGAGATGTCTGGTCATATCTTTATCAAAGATGGCTATTATGGCTTTGATGATGCGCTTTATGTGGCAATTCGTGTATTGAAAACCATGGTCGAAACAGGCGTTACGATCACACAATATATGGATGATTTACCGCCAAGCTTCACAAGCCCTGAATGCCGTGTGCCATGTGATGATGAGGTAAAATTCGCCAAGATGGATGCCCTTGCCGCTAAGGCCAAACAAGACAATGCGGATAAGGATATTTTGCTAATTGATGGCATTCGCGTTCAAGATGATGATGGCTGGTGGCTTATACGTGCGTCAAACACAGAAAGCAGCCTGATTGTGCGTGCAGAGGGCAGAGATGAAGCCACACTTGCGGAAAAAATTACCCAATTAACCCAATTACTCGCCTCACAAGATATTATCTGGGACTATCAACCCGCTTAAATTTCATATAAATGGAATTGATTTCCACGATGTGAAATTATGCGCTATAACACGAACATCAAAAAGATGTTTTGCGTTATCATCGCCGCATCATTACAAAATCCAAAAAGTGGGGTTAATATGGGATATATTTCAGTTGGCAATCTTGCCATTGCTGCCGATCTTCATGCCTTTGTTTCAGACGAATTATTAACTGGCACAAGCCTTTCAGCCGATCAGTTTTGGGCCGGCTTTGATGAGGCCGTTCATGCGCTTGCACCGCGCAATAAAGCGTTATTGGCCAAACGGGCCTCATTACAAAAAGAAATTGATGATTATCTTATTGCCAACCGCGAAGCCGGTATTGATCAGGCCGCCTATCAAGCATTTTTAAAAGATATTGGCTATATCGTCGAAGAAGGTCCTGCCTTTTCGATTAACACATCACATGTTGATGATGAAATTGCAACAATCGCAGGAGCGCAACTTGTCGTGCCTGTGATGAATGCACGTTATGCGTTGAATGCTGCAAATGCGCGTTGGGGATCACTCTATGATGCGCTTTATGGCACAGATGCTATCTCTGATGATGATGGCGCTGAAAAGCAAGCAGGCTATAATCCTTTACGCGGTGATAAGGTGATTGCGAGGGCACGCGATTTCCTAGATATTGCCGCACCATTGGCGCTTGGCTCATGGCATGATGCCACAGGTTTTGCGATTATTGATGGTACGCTTGTTGTGCATCAAGGCGATGTCAAAACCTATCTCAAAGAGGCAAGCCAATTTAAGGGCTATCGCGGTGCAAATAATGCGCCGACGGCAATTTTGCTATGTAGCAATAATCTGCATATTGAAATTCAAACAGATTCCAATGGCGCGATTGGCAAGACGGATAAGGCACATATTAACGATATCCTGCTTGAATCAGCTATCTCAACCATTATGGATTGTGAAGATTCTGTTGCGGCAGTTGATTCACAAGATAAGGTTCTTGCCTATCAGAACTGGCTTGGCCTGATGCGCGGCGATTTGTCGATTGAGATGTCAAAAGGCGGTTCAACCTTTACCCGCTCTCTTAATCCTGATCGTGACTATACAGCCGCTGATGGCTCTAGCCTTAGCTTGAAAGGGCGGTCTTTGATGTTGGTGCGTAATGTTGGCCACCTTATGACCAGCCCTGCGATTTTACTGCAAGATAAGTCAGAAATTCCAGAAGGTATTATGGATGCCTTTATGACTACCCTTGCGGCATTGCATGATTTCAAACGTGCCGAAGATGGGCTTGCCAGCAATTCGACCAAAGGCTCGATTTATATCGTGAAACCAAAAATGCATGGGCCTGAGGAAGTGGCATTTGCTACTGAAATCTTTGATAAGGTTGAGGCGCTTTTGGGCTTGCCAGCCAATACAATGAAAATTGGCATCATGGATGAAGAGCGCCGCACAACGGTGAACCTGAAAGAATGTATCCGCGCTGCCAAAGACAGAGTCGTATTCATCAATACAGGCTTCCTTGATAGAACAGGTGATGAAATGCACACCTCTATGGAAGCAGGCCCTATGATCCGTAAAGGCGATATGAAACAAGCGCCATGGATTGCGGCTTATGAAAATTGGAATGTTGATATTGGTCTTGAATGTGGTTTTTCAGGCAAAGCACAAATTGGCAAAGGTATGTGGGCTATGCCTGATATGATGGCCGCTATGCTTGATCAAAAGATTGGTCACCCGCAATCAGGTGCCAATTGTGCATGGGTGCCATCACCAACAGCTGCCACATTGCACGCTATGCATTATCATCACGTGGACGTCTTTGCCCGTCAAGCAGAGCTTGCCACAAGACCACGTGCTGATATCACCGATATCCTGACCATCCCGGTGGCAACACGCCCTAATTGGTCACAAGATGACATTATGAATGAGCTTGAAAATAATGCCCAAGGTATTTTGGGATATGTTGTGCGTTGGGTTGATGCTGGTGTTGGCTGTTCCAAAGTCCCTGATATTAATGATGTGGGCTTGATGGAAGATAGAGCCACTTTGCGTATCTCATCTCAGCATATGGCCAATTGGTTGCATCATGATATTTGCACAAAAGATCAGGTTATGGCTGTTATGAAAAAAATGGCGGCAATTGTGGATGAGCAAAATAAAGGAGATGCCAGCTATACGCCTATGGCACCTGATTTTGAAAATTCGATTGCATTCCAAGCGGCCTGTGACCTAGTCTTTGATGGACGCCAACAACCATCTGGATATACAGAGCCTGTGTTGCATCGTCGCCGTCTTGAATATAAAGCAAGAGGCTAAAGGCGCATCATACGGCATCTGGTCATATAGGCCTTAATCATGGATTTTGATCTTGATGCACATATCTCAAAGACGCCAGACTTTCCCAAGCCTGGCATCGTCTTTTATGATTTTTCGCCAGCGCTAGAAGATGGCGCGCTATTATCACAAATGATTGACGCGCTATGCGCCATCGCACGCCCCCTTCGCCCTGATGTCATTGCTGGCATTGATGCAAGGGGGTTTTTATTTGCCACGCCGCTTGCCCTTGCAATGGGTTGTGGTGCGATCATGGTGCGCAAAGCAGGCAAATTACCTGGCACAGTGTTTGAGCAATCCTATGCACTTGAATATGGCGAGGCTGTCTTATCATTGCAAACAGCACGCGATATCAAAAATAAGCGTGTCTTGCTTGTGGATGATTTGCTTGCCACAGGTGGCACAGTCTCTGCGAGTGTTGATTTAATTACCAAGGCAGGCGGCATTATCGCCGGCACAGCCTGTCTTATCGAATTAACAGGTCTAAAGGGCAGAGAGATATTAAACAGCAAAAACTGCCCTGTTGTCTCACTTCAGCAATATGAATTTTAATGCAAGGTAGCTATGTCAGATAAACCAATGATCCCTGCAACAAAGCGCGCCAAATTTGGCTGGGCGCTGTATGATTGGGCATCATCACCTGTGCCAACACTTCATGCGACCTTTGTATTTGCTGTCTATTTCACGACAAGCATTGCCCCAGAAAATGGGACGTTCTTATGGTCGCAAATGACCTCTATTGCAGCATTTGCCATTGCGCTTGTTTCTGTCTTTGCAGGACGTATGGCTGATTCCAAAGGGCTGATAAAGCACTGCCTCACAGGCTCTTTATTGCTCGGCGCGCTTGCGGTCATGGGACTATGGTATGCCAAACCTGATACAAGCTTTGTTTTTTATGCGCTCGGGCTATCTGCTTTATCTATTTTTATGATGGAAATCAGCTTTGTCTTTTATAATGCCTTGCTAGTCCATCTTGTCCCAAAATCACAGATGGGGCGGTTATCTGGCATTGCGTGGGGGACTGGATATGTGGGGGCTGTTGTGGCGCTTGGTATTGCGCTGGCAGTTTTCATCCTTCCTGAAAACGCGCCTTTTGGTCTTGATAAGCAATCAGCAGAACATGTGCGTGCGACAATGGTTTTTGCAGGTGCATGGGCTATCATCTTTTCGCTACCACTGTTTTTCTTCACCCCTTCACCCGCGCCAACACCGCATAAGGGCGCTTATTTATCACAGCTTAAAATCGCCCTTAACGAAGCGCGCGCCATACCGCATATGATCCGCTTTTTACTTGCGCGCATGGCATTTAATGATGGGCTTGTAACACTCTTTGCGCTTGGCGGGATATTTGCCGCAAAAGTCTTTGGCTTTACACAAACAGAGATATTGATCTTTGCTATCTCTTTGAATGTATCTGCTGGTATCGGGGCGATAGGCGGCGGTTGGGCAGATGACAAGCTTGGCTCTTTGCGCACAATTCGCCTATCTTTGTTAGGGTTGATGGTCTTTGGTACCATTGCCATTACAGCCCCAAGCAAAGAGATTTTCTGGATTGCGACGATTTTATTAGGGCTATTTGTGGGCCCTAGCCAATCAGCATCGCGCTCTTATGTCGCGCGCCGTGCACCGCAAGACTCAAAAGCCTCATTATTTGGGCTTTATATGGTATCAGGCAAAGCAACAAGCTTTATTGGCCCCATGATTTATGGCTGGCTTGTCTTTGCGACAGGCATAGAGCGCGCAGGCATGGCCATTGTCATAATATTGACGCTTATTGGCTTCTTACTATTACCGAAATCAGATGATATAAAAGCTGATTAGGCTGAATAATTCTCAGCCCGTAATTTTGCACGCAAATCGTCAATCACAACGGCTTTGCCGTCACGTTCAATATGCCAGAATGTCCAACCGTTACAGCTTGGCGCATCTTGCAATTGTGCCCCAAGCGTATGGATTGTGCCTGCCATATCGCGGCCATTCTTTTTCTTGACTGCTTTTAGTGTCCCATCGGCACATACTTGTGCTGAGAAGCGTCTTTTTTGATCAAAAATCTTATCACCAACAGAGATCCAGCCACGCTCAACCAGCGCCCCAAATGGCACACGCGGCTCAGCCTTTTTGGTTTTTGTATCAAGCAATTCTTGTTCTGCAACAGGCGATACTGCGGCGATACGCTTTGTGGCAACATCGACATAATTTTTATCTTGTTCAATACCGATGAAATGACGACCAAGCTTTTTCGCAACCGCGCCTGTTGTCCCTGTCCCAAAGAACGGATCAAGCACCACATCACCACGCTTTGTTGATGATAGGATAACACGCGCCAATAAATTTTCTGGCTTTTGTGTTGGGTGGGCTTTTTTGCCATCCTCACCTTTAATACGCTCAGCGCCTGTGCAAAGTGGCAATGTCCAATCTGAGCGCATCTGCAAGCCTTCATTCAAGGCCTTCATCGCCTCATAATTGAAGGTATATTTTGATGATTCTGATTTTGAGGCCCAGATTAATGTCTCATGGGCATTGGTAAAACGCCTGCCTCTGAAATTGGGCATCGGGTTTGTTTTGCGCCAAATAATATCATTGAGCATCCAATAGCCCAAATCCTGTAGCTGAACGCCAAGACGGAACACATTATGATAAGAGCCAATCACCCAAATCGCACCATCAGGCTTTAAGATACGCCGGCATTCGCTTAGCCATGCTTTGCACATCGCATCATAGGCGGCAAAACTATCAAACTGATCCCATGCATCATCTACCGCATCAACCAAACTTTGATCAGGGCGGTGCAATGCGCCTGTTAATTGAAGATTATAAGGCGGATCAGCAAAAACGAGATCAACAGATTCATCAGGCAGTTTTTTCAACTGCGCGATACAATCGCCATGGTAAATCACATCTGTTTTCATTGCCCTAAAAGCCTTATCGTTCTGAATCCAGTTACCAAGAAACATCAACGAATCACTATAAGTCAATGAATTGTTTATATTTTTTTACTTAACACTAGATATAGTGTTTCATGAGTCTCAAAAGCCGCTTTATCTTGTAGTCATGAAATACTCTTCTGCCTCATCACAATAAACAAAGACATCATCGAGGGGGTGTGTCGCACAGTATTTTACTGCTTAAGACAGGCGTTTTTTAATAGGCGCAAAAGAGGTGCGGTGATGCTCACAAATGCCATGATGATCAAGTCCTTGCATATGCGCACGCGTGCCATAGCCTTGATTGCGATCCCATCCATAAAACGGATAGGCCTTATGCAATTCTGCCATGATGGCATCTCGTGTTTGTTTCGCAATGATGGAGGCAGCCGCAATTGACAGAACACGCCCATCACCTTTGATAATCGCTGAGGCAGGATAGGATAAGGGTGGCAATAAATTACCATCTATAAAGATATGCGCGATCTGACACTGGCCTGTAGCGGCAAGATTAAGCGGGTCGGTTTTAAGAAGGCGCTGTGCAAGCCCCTCAACCGCGCGTCCCATCGCAAGAAAATTAGCCTGTAAAATACCATGCGTATCAATTTCTGCGACACTGGCCGTGGCAGATACGAAATCATGTATGCCGTCATCTTTTTGAGTGCGCAAATCGGTTTCAATAAGCGCACGTTTTTTTGCGCTTATCTTCTTGCTATCATTCAATGATGAGGGGATAAGCGCGCGCTTATCTGGGCGAATCCAAAAGGCAGCCGCACAAACAGGCCCTGCCCAAGGCCCCCTGCCTGCCTCATCAACGCCAATCACATAGCCCTTATCACACCATTGTGCTTCATAGGTAAAATCAGGGCCATCTGTGGCATCTGCGGCTTTATCTGATGTGGCCATAAGCGCTATGATGGTTTGCGTGCTTGAATACCTTGTTC
>WTHV01000175.1 GCA_011525265.1 Alphaproteobacteria bacterium
TTCATCGTCTGGCCAACAAAGAAGCCAAACAGCTTATCCTTGCCACCACGATATTCATCAACCTTATCCTGATTATCGGCCAAAACCTGATCAATCAAAGCCTCAATCGCCCCTGAATCTGAGACTTGCTTAAGGCCTTTTTCTTCAATGATAACAGCCGCATCGCGTCCTGTTTCGAACATATCAGCAAAAACATCCTTGCCAATTTTACCCGAAATTGTGCCATCTGATATCAGCGCGACAAGACCACCAAGCTGTGCTGGTGATACAGGGCTATCTTGCAAAGATTTCCCTGCCTTATTCAACGCGCCAAACAACTCAACAGACATCCAATTGGCTGTTAGTTTTTTATCTTGGCCATCTGCGGCGGCTTCGTAAAAGGCCGCTGTCTCGCGCTCCTCTGTGAGGACAGCCGCATCATAAGATGACAGGCCATAGTCACCCACCATCCGCTCTCTTATCTGATCAGGCAGCTCTGGCAATTGGGATTTTAACTCATCCACCAAGTCCTGACTGAATTCAAGCGGTAATAGATCAGGGTCTGGGAAATAGCGGTAATCATGGGCATCTTCTTTGCCGCGCATCGCACGTGTCATGCCGGTATTTGTGTCAAACAGACGTGTTTCTTGCGTGATCTCGCCGCCATCTTCGATGACTTCAATCTGGCGTTGCACTTCATAATCAATTGCCGCCATGATAAAGCGTACAGAGTTGAGGTTCTTGGTCTCTGTTCTTGTGCCAAGCGCATCACCCGGACGGCGCACAGACACATTCACATCAGCGCGCATAGACCCTTCTTCCATATTGCCATCACAGGTACCCAAATAACGCACAATAGAGCGCAATTTCTTCATATAAGCACCAGCTTGCTCAGCGCTTCTGATATCAGGCTTTGAGACAATTTCCATCAAAGCAACACCAGACCGGTTCAAATCAATGTAAGATTTTGATGGATGCTGATCATGCATAGATTTGCCCGCATCTTGTTCAAGGTGCAGACGCTCAATACCAATCTCAACAGAACTACCATCTTTAAGGTCAATGGTAATGGCGCCCTCACCCACAATCGGATGCTTGAACTGGCTGATCTGATACCCCTGCGGTAAGTCTGCATAAAAGTAATTTTTACGGTCAAAGACCGAATAGCAATTAATCTGGGCATTTAAACCTAGGCCTGTGCGGATGGCCTGTTTGACACATTCCTCGTTAATCACAGGCAACATACCTGGCATAGCCGCATCAACAAGTGATACATTTTGATTTGGATCAGCCCCAAAACGTGTTGGCGCGCCGGAGAATAGCTTTGAGTTTGAAGAGACCTGTGCGTGCACTTCCATGCCGATCACAACTTCCCATGTGCCTGTGCGGCCTTCAACTAGATTGCTCATGATGCGCCTCCTGCCTTGCGAGATGGTGTTGCGGCAAAGCCGGCTGATCTCTCAATTTCTTTTGCGACCGCATACATCTTATCTTCGGCAAACGCCCCTGATAGGATTTGTAAACCAAGTGGCAGACCCTCTTTATTCACCCCAGCAGGCACTGACATACCGGGAATGCCTGCCAAATTCGCAGGAACGGTAAAGACATCATTCAAATACATGGTAATCGGGTCAGCTTGTTTCACTCCCAATGGGAATGCAGCTGTCGGTGTTGCTGGCGTTAAAATCGCATCCACAGACTGGAACGCTTCGTCAAAATCATTGCGAATAAGACGACGTACCTTTTGTGCTTTGAGGTAATAAGCATCATAATAGCCAGCAGATAACGCATAAGTACCAATAAGGATACGGCGTTGCACCTCATCACCGAAACCTGCGGCTCTTGTCATCTCATACATATCGTCAAGAGACCCGCCCTCTTCAATACGATTGCCATAACGCACCCCATCATAGCGTGCCAAATTTGATGACGCCTCAGCAGGAGCAATAATGTAATAAACAGGCAGGGCATATTTTGTGTGTGGCAGGGAAATCTCAACAAGCTCAGCGCCTGCATCTTTCAGCCATGCCTGACCATCTTGCCATAATTTGATGATGGTCTCATCCATGCCATCCATCTGATATTCAGATGGAATGCCAATTTTCATCCCCTTTACTCCAGCGGCCATTGCCCCTGAAATATCAGGTAATTCTTGTGTGGCAGAAGTGGAATCTTTGGGATCATGACCTGCCATAGATTGGAACATCAAAGCTGAATCATCCACATCTCTTGTAAAAGGCCCTGCTTGATCCAAAGATGATGCGAATGCCACAATGCCCCAGCGTGAACAACGCCCATAGGTTGGTTTCATACCAACCACACCGCAAAAAGCAGCAGGCTGACGAATGGAGCCGCCTGTATCTGTGCCTGTTGCCATGATGCTAGAGCGCGCGGCCACAGAAGACGCAGAGCCCCCTGATGAGCCACCTGCTGCCAAATCAGCACCACCAACAGGGCTGTAAGGGTTAACAGCAGGACCAAAGACAGATGTCTCATTGGCAGAACCCATAGCGAATTCATCACAATTCAACTTGCCAAGCATCACAGCCCCATCAGACCATAAATGCGAGGTAACTGTTGATTCATAAGGTGGAACAAAATTCTTCAAAATCGCAGAACAAGCTGTTGTTGTTACACCTTGCGTGGCGAAGAGGTCTTTGACACCAATTGGCAAGCCTTCTAAGGCAGAGGCCTTTCCAGCGGCGTAATTCTCATCACTTTTTGCGGCCATTGCCAGTGCTTTATCTTCACTCATGGCAACATAATTGTTCAAATCTTTTGTCTGCTCTGCCGCATCAAGATAGGCTTTTGTCAATTCTACGGAAGTAAAATCACCCTTTTCCAGAGCCGCGCGCGCCTGAACGGCGGTTAAATCAAGTAAATGGCTCATTATTCAACTACCTTTGGCACAACAAA
This sequence comes from Alphaproteobacteria bacterium, assembly GCA_011525265.1. Lineage (GTDB taxonomy): Bacteria > Pseudomonadota > Alphaproteobacteria > Puniceispirillales > Puniceispirillaceae > UBA685. Next base: position 2,896 of record WTHV01000175.1, read on the forward strand.
AAAGCCACTTGCTTCTTCAGGGGCATTAGAGACGACTTTTTCTGCCACATCACCATCTGTGATTTCATCACGGCGAAGCGGCAAGGAATGACCGGTGACAGAGGCAAGCGGCTCAACGCCATCTGTGTCAACTTCATTCAATTCTTCAATCCAGCTCAAGATATGGTTCAAATCTTGTGCAATGGGCTCTTTACGCTCTTCTGCGAGACGAATTCGGGCAAGACGCGCGATTTTCTCAACAGTGGCTTTATCGACTATAGCCTTGTCAGCAGACATGGTGTATGCCACTCCTTAGTTAAAGTTATAATGACCTGATAGCGAAATACCACTGACCATGCCAATTCGCAACCTTTCAGATGCGCAAAATATCATTCCGACCGGCCAAAAATTTATGGGCCTTGATGTGGGAAAGAAAACCATTGGTATCGCCATTGGTGATCCCTCGCATAATATTGCCTCGCCCCATCGTATCTTGTGGCGCAAAAAATTTTCAAGCGATATGGCAGATTTATTTGCCGAAATGGATAAATTATCCATTGGCGGGCTTATCGTGGGATGGCCGTTAAATATGGATGGTTCAACAGGCCCTCGTTGTGATTCCACCAGAGATTTCTGTTATGCCTTAATGAAATTGCGTGATGTGCCTATCATATTGCATGATGAGCGCCTCTCCACAGCGGCTGTTGAGCGCGCGATGCTAGAGGCTGATATGACACGAAAAAGACGCAGTGAGAAACGTGATGCGCTTGCGGCTAGCTGGATTTTGCAATCAGCCTTTGACCGGATGGCAGCAGGCTTTGTGCCAGATGACGCGTAAAAACTATCAGAGTGCGGTGCAAAGCATTTTGTCTTTCCTTATAATGTAATGTAGAACTATGGCCATGACGACTTCACAGACAGACACACCAGCTAGTGCGGTAACGCTTCCCTCTCACCATTTACTTGGCATTGAGGGGATGGATGTTTTAACCATGCATCGCCTCCTAGATAGGGCGAGCTATTTTGCCGATAATTTGACCAATGATGTGGAACAGACACTCAAGGGCCAAACAATTGTTAATCTGTTTTTTGAAAATTCTACAAGAACAAGGGTATCATTCGAGGTCGCTGCCAAAAAACTAGGCGCGTCAGTGTTAAATATTTCGGTTGCTGGCTCATCTGTCAAAAAAGGTGAGACGTTGGTTGATACCGCAACAACGCTTAATGCCATGCACCCCGATATCCTTGTTGTGCGCCATCATGCCTCTGGTGCACCACAGCTTTTGGCACAACATATTGATGCCGCTATCATTAATGCTGGTGATGGACGCCATGAACATCCCACACAAGCCTTGCTAGATGCGCTTACCATAAAGCGACGCTTTGGCAAGATTGAAGGCCTGCGTATCGCGATTTGCGGCGATATCACCAATAGCCGGGTGGCGCGCTCAAATCTCTATCTTCTAGGGGGACTTGGTGCAGAGGTGCGCTTTGTCAGCCCCTCTACCTTATTACCGCCTGCGATTGGTGATATGGGTGTTGCGGTCTATCATGATATGGCTGAAGGCATTAAAGATTGCGATATTGTCATGATGCTGCGTTTGCAAACAGAGCGCATGGAAGGCCGAGAGACCCCGTCTCAGCATGAATATTTCAACCTATTTGGTCTTGATAGCGACAAATTAGAAGCCGCTGCGCCAAAAGCAATGATCATGCACCCCGGCCCTATGAATAGAGGCGTTGAGATTGATTCAGAAATTGCCGATGACCATGAACGATCCCTTATTCATAAGCAGGTAGAAATGGGCGTAGCAATCAGAATGGCCTGCCTTGAGGCTCTTGCGGTGACTGCCGCACAAAAAAGGAGCGCATAAGTCATGAAAACATTATTGAAAAATGCGCACATCATCTGTCCTGTGCAAAATTTTGATGCGTCAGGCTATGTTGGCATGGATGAGAGCCATATTTGTGCCTCTGGCATTGGCGCGCCAAAAGATGAAGCATCTTATGATAAAGTCATTGATTGTGCTGGCGCATTTGTGACCCCAGGCCTTGTCGATATGCGTGTGCAATCTGCCGACCCTGGATTTGAGCATTTAGAGACATTGGAGACCTTATTAAAGGCCGCAAGTGCAAGCGGTGTCACAAGCCTTGTCTCTCTTCCCGATACAGACCCTGTGATTGATAATCGCACCGTCATTGATTCATTGACGCTTCGCGCATCCAAGCTTGGCGGGCCACGTCTTTATCTATATGGCGCCCTTACCCAAGGGCAAAAGGGGCATCATATGGCAGAGCTTGGCCTAATGGCACAAGCGGGTGCTGTTGGCTTTGCAAGCGGGGCGCATTCAATCCAAGACAGCCTTATCATGAGGCGGCTTATGACTTACGCGACTATGTTTGATAAGCCGATTATCCATCATTGTGAGGACTATCAGCTCTCTGAGGGGGGCGAGATGAATGAAGGCGAGACAGCAACGCGCCTTGGCCTTATTGGCATCCCATCTGCGGCTGAAACCATCATGGTAAACAGAGATATCGAATTAGCGCGTTTGACAAAGGCACGCTATCATGTGGCCCATATCTCAACCGCAGGTTCGATTGATGCCGTACGCCGTGCCAAACAAGATGGCTTGCAAATCACCTGTGATACGGCTCCGCCTTATGCGTTATTAAATGAACATGCGGTGAATAGCTTTAACACAGCCTTTCGCTTAAACCCGCCTTTACGCTCTGAGGGCGATAGGCTTGCGGTTCTGCAAGGGTTAAATGACGGGACAATTGATGCAATTGCCTCTGACCATGCCCCTGTGAACAGAGATGAAAAAGCACAACCCTTTGGTCAGGCCAGTTGCGGTGCCTCTGGTATTGAGACACTTTTCCCAAATATTATGGGTTTGGTCGCAAATGGCAGTTTGACAATGAAGCGGGCGATTGAACTTGGCTCAACCGCCCCTGCCCGTATTCTTGGCATTGCAGGCGGCTCTTTGGAGACAGGCACTGCGGCAGATATTATCTGTTTTGATGCCAATGCCGCCACTGTGATTGACCAGACAAAATTTCACTCACGCTCGCGCATATCCCCGTTCCATGGTCAGCCAGCACAAGGGCGCCTTGCCTATAGCTTTGTTAATGGTGCGCTTGTCCATCAAGACACAAATTAAGCGATATAACGCAGGTTAGAAACAGATTATGGCAGATGTGATTATGACAGATAGCATTATTGTGGCACTTGTGGGGTATCTTGCTGGCTCTATCCCTTTTGGGCTTGTATCAGCGCGCCTTGCAGGCCTTGGTGATATCCGCAAAATTGGCTCTGGCAATATTGGTGCCACGAATGTCTTGCGCTCTGGTAATAAGCTTGCTGCTTTTACCACATTAATCGGTGATGCCGGCAAAGGGGCTTTTGCAGTCGCACTTGCCTTTTATTTTGGATTTGATGACTGGGCCGCACTCGCAGGCCTCGCCGCTGTTATTGGCCATTGCTATCCTATCTGGCTTGGATTTAAAGGGGGCAAGGGCGTTGCCACGGCCATTGCAACAATCGCGATGCTATCTTGGCCAGCTGGGCTTATGATGGCAGGCACATGGCTCGGAATGAGCCTTGTCTTCCGTATCAGTTCCTTGTCCGCCTTAACAGGCTTTGTGACAGCCACAGCCCTTGCTTTTATGATGAGTGCTGATTGGCCATATATTGCCGCAATCGCTGCGCTAAGCTTTTGGCGTCACAGGGACAATATCGCACGCCTGCTAAAAGGCACAGAAAGCCGGATTTCATTCTCAAAAAAATAACGCATATACCATCAGTTATCTTTACGGAAATTTAACCTGCCATGGCGTCTACTGACAGCCATGAGAGATGATGAGATTGAAAACACCATAAGGTTGATACAAACGCCGCATATTGGCCCTATCACCTTTACCTTACTGCTCGCGCGATACAAAACCGCCACACAAGCTGTTAAGGCTGCCCCTGCCCTTGCTGAGCGCAGAGGGCGCAAATTACATATTGCCTCTAGAGATATCGCACAGAAAATTATCGCTGATGCTGATAAGGCGCAAGCGCGCATCTTAATTAAAGGGGGACCGGATTACCCCGAAACCCTCACCCATTTTGACGATGCGCCTGCTGTGCTATTTGCCAAAGGGCATATCTCTTTATTGCAAAAAGACCTTCTGGCTGTTGTGGGCGCGCGTAATGCCTCAACCAATGCGATGAAGCTTACCTCTCATTGGACAAAGATATTGGGCGAGGCTGGTTTTGGGATTGTCTCAGGCCTTGCGAGGGGCATTGATAGAGCTGCTCATATTGGCAGCCTTGCAACAGGTACGATTGGCGTGATTGGGTGCGGCATTGATATCATCTATCCCCAAAATAATGCTGACCTCTATCATGAGATGGCACAATCTGGTCTGATACTAGCTGAAATGGCACCAGGGACAAAACCATCACCACGCAACTTCCCTGCACGCAACCGCATTATCGCCTCGCTTGCCAAAGGGGTTATCGTCGCAGAGGCGGCCATCAACTCAGGCTCACTTATCACAGCAAGAGAAGCCATAGAACGCGGTGCTGAGATCATGGCAATTCCCGGCGCCCCTACAGAGAAACGCGCCTATGGTGCCAATCACCTGATAAAAGATGGGGCGCATTTGGTAACAAGCCCACAAGATGTCATTGATATCATGCACTCCGCCATAAAGGAGCCGACATTATTTCCGCCCTCTTTGCAAAATGAGAATTTGGACGATATTGATGAGGAGATGGTCACCGCGCTTAGTGATGCTGTGATGAAAATTTTAACATTTGAAGCAACAGATATTGACGAATTGACAAGGCAGTGCCATGTCTCTGCAAAGGCAATGCAAATCGCGCTACTTGATTTGGAACTCGCTGGCGAGGTTCAAAGACTATCTGGTAACCGAATTTGCAAACTTTTAAAAATTGAATAATTTCAATTCGTTAATTTCAAATTTACGGCATTGAAATCAATATAGTTCTAGGCGTAATTTTATGAAACTGGTCATTGTCGAATCACCTGCCAAAGCAAAAACGATCAATAAATATTTAGGTGATGATTATCAGGTTTTGGCCTCTTATGGGCATATCCGCGACTTACCATCCAAAGATGGTTCTGTTGAGCCTGATAATGATTTTTCGATGGCATGGCAGATTTCTGATGGTGCAGGGCCACGCATCACAAGCCTTAAAAAGGCTGTTAAAAACGCTGACAAACTTATTCTTGCCACTGACCCCGACAGAGAGGGTGAGGCGATTAGCTGGCACTTACAAGAAGTCCTCAGCGATGCCAAATTATTGCAGAATGTTGAGACAGAACGTGTTGTCTTTAACGAAGTAACCAAAAGTGCCATTTTGCGTGCTATGGCAGAGCCACGCCAGATTGATACCAACCTTGTTGAGGCCTATCTTGCAAGACGCGCTCTTGATTATCTTGTCGGCTTTGGCATCTCGCCTATCTTATGGCGCAAGCTGCCTGGCGCACGCTCTGCGGGGCGTGTACAATCAGTGGCTTTGCGCCTGATTGTTGAGCGTGAATCTGAGATTGAAACATTCAAATCAGATGAATATTGGGATATTGAAGGACTGTTTCAGTCACAAAATGGCGCGAAATTGACCGCCGCTTTAACGCATTTTGATGGTGAGAAGCTCGAGAAATTATCGCTTGGAAATGAGGGTGTGGCGCACACAGCTGTTGCTGCAATTTCTGCCCAAAGCTGGAGCGTATCAGATATAAAGACAAAGCGCACACAGCGCCACCCTGCCCCACCTTTCACGACCTCAACCTTACAACAAGAGGCCTCACGCAAATTAGGTTTTTCTGCAACACGCACCATGCAGATTGCCCAAAAACTATATGAGGGTCTCTCAGTTGGGTCAGATGTCACAGGTCTTATCACCTATATGAGAACAGATGGCGTTCAAATGAGTATGGAGGCCATTCATGCCTTGCGCGCCCAGATCACAGACCAATATGGCACTGATTATCTGCCTGAAAAGCCGCGCTTTTACAAAAGCAAGGCCGCCAATTCACAAGAAGCGCATGAGGCAGTTCGCCCCACAGATTTTAAGCGCACGCCTGACAAAATGCGCTCCTATCTCGACCATGACCAATTCCGCCTTTATGAGCTTATCTGGAAACGTGCCATGGCAAGCCAATTTGCCTCAGCACAATTAGATCAAACAGCCATTGAGCTTGGGTCTGCTGATGGCAAACATACAATGCGTGCAACAGGCTCTGTTATCGTCTTTGACGGCTTTTTGAATTTGTATTTCGAAAGCCGTGATGATGAGCAAGATAAAGAGCCAAAAGATAGCAAAGATGTTATTTTGCCGGCGTTGACCATTGGTGAGGCCATGACGCTTGATAAGGTCACACCAGAACAGCATTTCACACAGCCCCCACCACGTTACAC
>WTHV01000135.1 GCA_011525265.1 Alphaproteobacteria bacterium
TTGGTGAGATTGACACAGATGATCAAGTAGGCGTGGTAACAGGTCTTGCTTGGACAGAAGTAGGGGGCGAGCTTTTGCAGGTGGAAGCTGTGAAAGTCCCCGGTAAAGGTAAGATTACTGCCACTGGTAAGCTTGGTGATGTGATGAAAGAGTCAATCCAAGCGGCTGAATTCTTTATCAAGTCACGTGCGGCAACCTACGGCATTGATTTATCCGAATCAGATAAGTCAGATATCCACGTCCATGTACCAGAAGGCGCAACGCCAAAAGATGGGCCATCAGCGGGTGTTGCGATGGTGACGGCGATTGTATCGGCACAAACGGGCATTGCGGTTCGCAAAGATGTCGGCATGACAGGGGAAATCACCCTTCGCGGCCGTGTCCTGCCTATTGGCGGCTTGAAAGAAAAGCTACTTGCGGCACAACGCGGCGGTATTAAGACCGTGCTGATTCCCAAGGAAAATGAAAAGGACTTGGCGGATATCCCTGATAATGTGAAAGCAGATTTGACAATCATGCCAATTACTTATGTAGATGAGGCACTTGCAGCGGCTTTAACCGCTCTGCCAACACCACTTAGTGGCCATGGTGATTCATCTCTGCCAAGTGAAAAAGTCGTGCCGAAGACAGAGAATGAGGCAATAACGCATTAATCAGGGCTAGAATCATATAGTTTTGGACTGTTTGTGTGAAAAACCGCTAAAAACTGCTGAAAATCATAGCTTTTGGTTGACCAGATAAATTTGCTGTGTACTCTTTGAGGTAAGGGTGAGGGATCTCATCAAAATGATAATTTACTTAACTAAGGGGGCATCCCATGAATAAAAACGATCTTATTTCAGCAGTAGCTGACGGCTCTGGTTTATCAAAAGCAGACGCAGGTCGCGCTGTTGATGCAGTATTCGCTGCTATTTCTGACGCGCTAAAGGGCGGTGATGAAGTGCGTATCGTTGGTTTCGGTTCTTTCTCAGTTGCACATCGCGCTGCAAGCACAGGCCGTAACCCACGTACAGGTGAAGCAATTCAGATTGCGGCATCAAAGCAGCCAAAGTTCAAGGCAGGTGCGCCTTTGAAAGCAGCTGTTAACGGCTAAAAAAAAGTAAAATTTTTACTTTATTTTTCTGCGCTGACTGGTTATACACTGGTCAGCGCTTTTTATAAGCGAAGTCTATGACGGTAAGGGTGGTTAGCTCAGCTGGGAGAGCAACTCGTTTACACCGAGTAGGTCGGGGGTTCGAGCCCCTCACCACCCACCATCATCGACAGCTATCAGATGTGATATGACAGATGCAGCAGGCCTCTCTTTATAATCAAAGAGTGGTCTTTTTTTTGGCCAAAATCATATGAATGCGCCCTTAAGTGAACTTTTTTCAAAAACTCGCAAAATAGCACGATAAAGTGCTTGCAAGCGGTTATTGCTTTTTGTATATCATGGTCACCGCAGTCGATAGCGATAGCGTTTGCGGGGGTGTAGCTCAGTTGGTTAGAGCGCCGGCCTGTCACGCCGGAGGTCGCGGGTTCGAGTCCCGTCACTCTCGCCACTTTCCTTAAAATTCTTCATATATTTTGTGCCGAATTTGGTCGGATTTGCTTGTTTTTTCATCAGGCAAGATATGGGCGCAAGAGACTTGCATTTTTTCCCTCAAAGTTCTAGTAAAGGGCAAAGATTTGTACCTTATTTTTACGAGTGCAAATCAGGCATTGTTTAGGTGCGGGGAAAAATGGAAAATTATCTTGCTGATTATCTGCCAATCGCAGTTCTTCTTGGTATTGCTGCCGTAGTATCGCTAGCTCTTGTTATTGGTGCCTTCATCATTGGTAATCAAAAGCCAGATATTGAAAAGCTGACATCTTATGAATGTGGTTTTGATGCGTTTGATGATTCGCGCAAACCATTTGATGTGCGGTTCTATTTGGTAGCGATTTTGTTCATTATTTTTGACCTTGAGGTCGCATTCTTATTCCCATGGGCAGTCGCTCTTGGTGGTATTGGTATGTTCGGCTTTTGGTCAATGATGATTTTCCTTGGCGTGCTGACAGTTGGCTTTGCCTATGAATGGAAAAAAGGCGCTCTTGAGTGGGAGTAAAGGCGCGGCCTTTTATCTTAAGCTTTAGCGTTGTGAGATTTCAGCCTTGCTATCAAAAATAGATAGTAAGGTAGTTGTATAAAAAACGGAGTGTTTTGATGACACTGGGTAAATTAGATTTAAATACGCCAATCCCTCAGGGTAACGATCAAGATATGATCTTAAACGCTGTAACAGATGAGATTGCCAATCGTGGCTTTGTTATCGCGAAGGCGGATAAATTATTTAATTGGGCGCGTACTGGCTCTCTTTGGCCAATGACTTTCGGTCTTGCTTGTTGTGCGGTTGAGATGATCCATGCGGCATCATCACGCTATGATATGGATCGTTACGGTATGTTGTTCCGCCCAAGCCCGCGTCAATCAGATGTGATGATCGTAGCTGGTACATTGACGAACAAGATGGCGCCTGCCTTGCGCCGTGTTTATGACCAGATGCCAGAGCCACGTTGGGTTCTATCAATGGGGTCATGCGCGAATGGCGGTGGCTATTATCATTATTCTTACGCTGTTGTGAGAGGCTGTGACCGTATCGTGCCAGTGGATGTGTATGTGCCAGGTTGCCCGCCAACTGCTGAAGCATTGATTTATGGCTTGTTGCAATTGCAAAAGAAAATCAAGCGCACATCAACAATTGCGCGCGGTTAAGCAGAAGGGTTTGTGTGATTATGGAACAAGCAACACTTACAGACGCGCTTAGCTTTGAGGCACTATTACCCCATCTAGGCGGCATGATTGAAGATGCCGACCATAAGGGCGGTGAATTGGTCATTCGCTGTTCAACTGACAACATCATTGAGGTGTTAACCATCCTGCGTGATGAGGCTGACTTTGCGTTTGACCAACTGACAGACCTGACGGCTGTTGATTATCCAAATCGTCCTTATCGTTTTGAGCTTGTCTATCAGCTATTATCAATTACGCATAACCGCAGAATGCGTGTTCTTGTTGCTTTGCCAGAAGGGGAAGTGGCGCCCTCTGTTTTGCCTGTCTTTAATTCGGCGAATTGGGCAGAGCGTGAAGTATGGGATATGTTTGGCATCTTTTTTGCCGGTCATCCAGATTTGCGCCGCTTGCTAACAGATTATGGCTTTGAAGGCCATCCATTGCGCAAAGACTTCCCAACAACAGGTTATGTTGAGGTGCGCTATGATGATACACAGCGCCGCGTTGTGTATGAGCCGGTTCACCTGACACAAGAATATCGTGATTTCGATTTCTTAAGCCCATGGGAAGGTGTGCAAAACGACATTGAAGATAATGCGGCTGACCAAGAAGAGCAGGGTGCTTGATATGAGTGAAATGCAAATCAGACCAATGACTTTAAATTTCGGCCCACAGCATCCGGCCGCTCACGGCGTATTGCGTCTTGTGCTTGAAATGGATGGTGAGGTGATTGAACGCGCTGATGCCCATGTGGGTTTGCTTCACCGCGGCACTGAAAAGCTGATTGAACAAAAGACCTATTTGCAGGCTCTGCCTTATTTTGATCGCCTTGATTATGTCTCGCCAATGAATCAAGAGCATGCTTGGGCGCTATCAATTGAAAAAGCGTTAAATATTGAGGTGCCAAAGCGCGCGCAATATATCCGCGTTCTTTATTGTGAAATTGGTCGTATTTTGAACCATGTTCTGAACTTGACCACTTTTGCGATTGATGTTGGCGCGATGACGCCGCTTCTATGGGGCTTTGAAGAGCGTGAGACATTGATGGAGTTCTATGAGCGTGCTTGTGGTGCGCGTCTGCATGCGGCCTATTTCCGCCCGGGTGGTGTGCATCAAGACCTGCCTGATGGTTTATGTGACGATATTCTTAAATGGGCTGATAAGTTCCCAGAATTTATCAATGATTTGGAAACATTGCTGACAGATAACCGCATTTTTAAGCAGCGCACAGTCAATATTGGCGTCACAACGAGAGAAGAAGCGCTTGATTACGGTCTAACAGGCCCCTGTTTGCGTGCGACTGGTGTGCCGTGGGATTTGCGTAAATCACAGCCCTATGATGCTTATGCTGAGATGGATTTTGATGTGCCAATTGGCAAGACTGGCGATTGTTATGCGCGTTATTTGGTGCGTATCGAAGAAATGCGCCAGTCTTTGCGTATTATTCGTCAAGCGATTGAAAATATGCCAGAAGGCCCTGTATTGGCCACCAATAATAAGGTCACGCCGCCGCGCCGTTCTGATATGAAAAACTCAATGGAAGCTTTGATCCATCACTTTAAACTCTACACAGAAGGCTTTCACGTCCCAGAAGGTGAGAGTTATACAGCCGTAGAAGCCCCAAAAGGTGAGTTTGGTGTTTATTTAGTAGCCGATGGCACGAATAAGCCGTACCGCGCCCGCCTCAGAGCCCCTGGTTACTATTTCATGGCTGCAGTTGATTATCTCTGCCGTGGTCATATGCTTGCCGATTCTGTCGCGATTATCGGCTCTTTAGATATTGTATTTGGTGAGATTGATCGATGAGCATTGATAAGCTGATAGCTGAAAACCAACCTGATTCTTTTGCTTTCACAAAAGAAAGCGAAGCACAGATTAAAGTCATTTTGGCAAAATATCCCAAAGATAGAAAAGCTAGTGCTGTTATGCCATTGCTTGATTTGGCGCAGCGTCAGCATGAAAACTGGATTCCTATGAAAGCGATTGAAGAGATTGCTAATCGTCTTGATATGGCTGAAATTCGCGTGCTTGAGGTTGCAAGCTTTTACACAATGTACAACCTAAAGCCTGTGGGGAAATATTTCCTTCAAGCTTGCACAACAACACCTTGTATGTTGCGTGGCTCTGACGACATGATGCGTTGTATCAAAGATCGTCTGAATATCTCGTCAGGTGAGACGTCAGAATGCGGCACATTCAGCTTGTTGGAAGTGGAATGTCTTGGTGCGTGCGTAAATGCGCCCATCCTTCAGGTCAATGATGATTTTTATGAAGACCTTGATTACCAAACAACAGGGGCTTTGCTTGATAGTCTTGAGGCAGGCACGCCCTTGCCTGTTGGCTCTGTAAAAGGCCGTCAGGGGTCGGAATCTGAGCAAGGTGCCACATCATTGACAGCCCTTAAATCATCAGCGCAAGAGGTGTAAGATGCTAGCAGATAAGGATCGTATTTTTACTAATATCTATGGCTGGCATGATTCAGGTCTTACCGGTGCAAAGGCGCGTGGTGATTGGGATAAAACAGCCGATATATTAAAGCGTGGTCATGAAGATGTGATTGAAGAAGTCAAAGCATCTGGCCTGCGTGGCAGAGGTGGTGCGGGCTTTCCAACAGGTCTGAAATGGTCATTCATGCCAAAGGAAGTGGGCGCGCGTCCGCATTACCTTGTGGTAAATGCTGATGAGTCAGAGCCTGGCACATGTAAAGATAGAGATATTATCCGCCATGAGCCGCATAAATTGCTTGAGGGGTGTCTTGTTGCAGGTTTTGCGATGCGCGCCCATGCCGCTTATATTTATATTCGCGGTGAATTTGTGAATGAAGCACGCAAGCTTGAGGCAGCGATTGCTGAAGCTTATGATGCGGGCCTTATAGGTAAAAATGCCTCAGGCTCTGGGTGGGATTTTGATATTTATCTGCATCGTGGTGCAGGGGCTTATATTTGCGGCGAAGAGACAGCATTGCTTGAATCTCTTGAAGGCCGTAAAGGTCAGCCACGCTTGAAGCCACCTTTCCCAGCAGGTGTTGGTCTCTATGGCTGTCCAACGACGATTAATAATGTGGAATCAATCGCGGTTGTGCCAACAATCATGCGCCGTGGCGGTGCTTGGTTTGCTGGCCTTGGCAAAGAAAATAACACAGGCACAAAACTGTTCTGTATTTCTGGTCATGTGAACAACCCTTGTAATGTCGAAGAAGAGATGGGCATCCCACTAAAGGAGCTTATCGAAAAGCACGCAGGCGGGGTGAGAGGTGGATGGGATAACCTTCTTGCGATTATCCCGGGCGGCTCTTCAACACCTATGATGCCTCGTGATGTTTGCGATACCATGACCATGGATTTTGATGCCTTGCGTAATGCTGGCACAGGTCTTGGAACAGCTGGTATCATCGTGATGGATAAATCCACTGATATTGTGCGTGCGATTAGCCGCATTTCTTATTTTTACAAGCATGAGTCATGCGGCCAATGTACGCCATGCCGAGAGGGCACAGGCTGGATGTACCGCATGATGGACAGGCTTGTAAGAGGTGAGGCAGAAGAGTACGAAATTGACACACTCTATCAAGTCACAAAACAAGTCGAAGGTCACACAATTTGTGCGCTAGGTGATGCGGCCGCATGGCCAATTCAGGGTCTTATCAAACATTTCCGTCCAGAGATTGAACGTCGTATCGCGATGCGCAAATCTGTGGTTGATGCGGCTCAATAAGCGAAGCTGAAGGATTGAAAAAATGCCAAAACTGACTGTCAATGGTATTGAAGTAGAAGTCGAAAACGGGGCGAGTGTTTTACAGGCTTGTGAAGAAGCTGGCTTTGAAATCCCACGTTTTTGTTACCATGAAAGACTATCAATTGCGGGCAATTGCCGTATGTGTCTTGTTGATATGGAGCGTGCGCCAAAGCCGATTGCCTCATGCGCGATGCCTGCGGCTGATGGCATGGTGATTGATACCCAGTCTGAGCGTGTCAAAAAAGCCCGCGAAGGTGTGATGGAATTTTTGCTTGTCAATCACCCGCTTGATTGTCCGATTTGTGACCAAGGCGGTGAATGTGATTTGCAAGACCAAGCTATGGGCTATGGCGAAGACAGCTCACGCTATGTTGAAAATAAGCGTGCGGTTGATGAAAAGCATATGGGTCCTCTGATTAAGACCGTAATGACACGCTGTATTCATTGTACACGCTGTGTGCGTTTTGCCACTGAAGTTGCTGGTGTGCCTGAGCTTGGCGCAATTGGTCGTGGCGAGAATATGGAAATCACAACCTATCTAGAAAAGACATTGGCATCTGAGTTATCTGCCAATGTAATTGATTTATGCCCTGTTGGTGCGCTGACATCACGCCCTTATGCGTTTGTGGCACGCCCTTGGGAGCTCAATAAGGTTGAAAGCATTGATGTGATGGATGCGCAAGGCGCTAATATTCGTGTTGATGCCAGAGGCGGTCAAGTCATGCGCGTCATGCCGCGCTTGAATGAGCAGGTTAATGAAGAGTGGATTTCTGATAAGGCACGCTATGCGATTGATGGTCTGCGCCGTCAGCGTCTTGATACACCTTATATCCGTGATAAGTCTGGCCGTTTGCAAAAGGCAAGCTGGGATGATGCCCTTGCTGCTGTTGGTGCTGCCTTGAAAAAAGCCAAAGCCAAAGGCACAGCCGCCATTATCGGTGATCAGCTAGATGGTGAAGCAATTTTTGCTATGAAGAGCTTGATGGATAAGATCGGCTCACCTCATAGGGATTGCCGTCAAGATGGTGCGAAATTGAACCCGAAAGTGCGTGCGAGCTATTTATTTAACTCAACCATTGAAGGGGCAGATGAGGCTGATGCGATTTTGATCATTGGCTCAAACCCGCGCATTGAGGCGCCGGTGATGAATGCGCGTATTCGTCGTAATCATCTGATGAATAAGGTCGCAATTGCCCATATCGGCAGCCAAGCTGACCTGACATATCCGGTAAAATATCTTGGTGATGATATTGCTGTTCTAGAAGAGATTGCAGCAGGCACACATGCTTTTGCTAAGACTTTGGCCAAAGCGAAAAAGCCGATGATTATTCTTGGAAATGGCGCACTTACACGCAAAGATGGCGCGGCTATCTTGGGGCGTGCAAAGACAATCGCCGATAATACAAAGATGGTTACAGCTGAGTGGAATGGCTTTAACGTCCTTCATACTGCTGCCTCCCGTGTGGCAGCGATGGATTTGGGCTTTGTTCCGGGTAAAGATGGCCTTGATACACAAGGCATCTTGAAAGGGGCGAATGATGGCACAATTAAGCTTGTCTGGCTATTAGGGGCTGATGAAGTTGATATGTCAGCTTTGGAAAAAGCTTTTGTGATTTATCAAGGTCATCATGGTGATAAGGGCGCTGGCGTGGCAGATATTATTCTGCCAGGTGCTGCCTATACTGAAAAAGATGGTACCTTCGTCAATTTTGAGGGCCGCGTTCAGCGTGGTGCTAGAGCCGCATTCCCGCCAGGTGAAGCAAAAGATGATTGGGCGATTATTCGTGCGGTATCTGCTGTCATCAACAAGACATTACCTTTTGATAATGCGGCTGATTGTCATGCGGCGATGGTTGAGGCAGTGCCACATCTTGGCGCGCTTGATGAGATTGCACCAGCCAAATGGGCAAAATTCGGTACAAGCACAAAATTACTTGCTGAGCCAGTTGGCGCAGGTCTTGATCAATTCTACATGACCTGTCCGATTAGCCGCGCGTCTGAAACAATGGCCGATTGTTTGCGCGCTTCAAAAGCAGATGCCAATTTGATGGCTGCGGAGTAGGAAGATGCCAGAGTTTTTGACACAAGGTTGGTTGTTTGAATTAGCCATCATCATTGGCAAGATTCTTTTGATTGTTGTCCCATTGCTGATTGCTGTGGCCTATCTGACATTGGCAGAACGCCGCGTTATTGGTTTTATGCAATTGCGTAAAGGCCCCAATGTCGTCGGGCCTTTTGGTATGTTTCAGCCATTTGCTGATGCGCTGAAATTGATGGCCAAAGAGACAATTTTGCCAGCAGGTGCTGATAAAATTGTCTTTATGATTGCCCCGATTTTAACATTCGTTCTCGCGATTGTCGCATGGGCTGTTATCCCATTTGATGCCGGCCTTGTGCTTGCTGATATTAATGTTGGCATATTATACCTGTTCGCCATTTCATCATTGGGTGTCTACGGCGTTATCATGGCCGGTTGGGCGTCTAATTCAAAATACGCCTTCTTGGGCGCGCTTCGTTCAGCTGCGCAGATGGTCTCTTATGAAGTCTCAATGGGTTTGGTGATTATCACTGTTTTGCTATGTGTGGGCTCTTTAAACCTCTCACATATTATTGAGGCACAGCGTGATATGTGGTTTGCTATCCCACTTTTCCCCATGTTTATTGTGTTTTTCATCTCAACATTGGCTGAAACAAACCGTGCGCCATTTGATTTGCCTGAAGGGGAATCTGAACTGGTTGCTGGTTATTTTGTGGAATATTCTTCTATGAGCTTTGCGCTCTTCTTCTTAGGGGAATATGCCAATATGATTTTGATGT
>WTHV01000117.1 GCA_011525265.1 Alphaproteobacteria bacterium
TGTGTATAAGAGACAGGTGTTATCGCAGGCTCACCAGATGGTTATGCTGCCTCGGTGGGGCTTGAGAATAATATTGATATCACGGCTCATGAATCACGCTATTTAAGTGATATTGATGTATCTGGGTTTGATGAAATCATTTCCTTTTCGCTTGATGCTCATAATGAGGTTGCCCGCCTATCACTGCCGCCGCATATTAAAACAGCCCTGTGGGAGGTCAGTGACTTTGCCAATGTTGATAATGACAGACAAGCGCGTCTTGCAGCCTATCGGCTAGTCTATCAGGACATTGAAACTTACCTTTTAGGGCATTTTGGACCCAAAAAGGGCTAAATTACTTGACCTTTGCGGTGAAAAACCTCAAAGAAGTAAACAGATTTAAAACTGAAAAACTATTTTGGATGGTAATGAATGGCCAAAGAAGGCGTCATCGAGTTCTCAGGCACAGTAGCTGAATTGCTACCGAACGCCATGTTTAGAGTCAAATTGGACAATGATCATGAAGTGCTTGCCCATACAAGCGGTAAAATGCGTAAGAACCGCATTCGCGTTTTGGCAGGTGACAGGGTAAATGTGGAAATGACCCCTTATGATCTGACCAAAGGGCGAATTACATTCCGCTTTAAATAAGCGATACCTGATAAGGGCCACAAGCCTTTAGATATTATGATACAGCTTTGCTCACCAGATAATGTGCCAGTGATATTGGCCTCTGCCTCGCCGCGGCGTGTGGCACTGCTTGACCAAATTGGTCTGCAAGCTGATGAAATCATCCCAGCCGACATTGATGAAAGCAACCTGAAAACAGAGTTGCCCTTGCCCTATGCCAAGCGTATGGCGTTTGAAAAAACGACCGCCATTGCAAAATTGCGCCCTGATGCTTTTGTGATTGGGGCTGATACAGTTGTGGCCTGTGGCAGACGGATATTACCAAAGGCGAGCGATAAGCAAACAGCACAGGACTGTCTGCGTCTTTTGATGGGGCGAGCGCATCGCGTCTATGGCGGCATTGCGCTTTATAATCCAACCACCGCCAAGATCATGGTCAAAGCAACCTTAAGTCATGTTCATATGAGACGCCTTGATCACAAAGAGTGTGATGAGTATTTGCATCATGGTGATTGGGATGGCAAAGCAGGCGGCTATGCCATACAAGGGGCGGCAGCAGAATTTATTACAAAGATACAAGGCTCCTATTCACAGATTATGGGGCTTGATATTTATCTGATGGCCAAGCTGTTAAAGCAGGCTGGTTTTACCAAACAGGTGCGCGGCAAATGACAAAGGCGGAGCTGATTTATCATGATGATGGGGCAGCGCTTTTTGAACATGGCAGGCTTGTGGAATATATCAAAAATCCGCCCCCAAACAGTCTTTCAGTCGGCGCGATTTGCCTTGCGCGTATCACACAGCTTTTCCCAAAACAAAAACGTGGCCAATGCCAACTTCCCACTGGTGAGGTAGCAAGTTTTCGCCTTGATAATACGCAAACTTACCTCTCTGGTGCCTTGATTTGGGTTACATTAACCGCGATGGCACGCCAGCATAAACCATGGCAAGCTGAGAGTGGCATAAGCCGTGCGGGGCGTTTGATCGTTCTGCATCACGCAATGGATGAGGTGCGTGTCTCTCACAAGGCAAAAGGTGCCATTGATGATACTATCATTGCAAAGGTGCGTGCCGCGCTCCCTGATGGGTGGGGCGCAGTCCTAAAGCGCGCTAGTGCCGCAGCAACTGCTGAGATGATACAAGATGAGATTGCGGCGCTCCTCGCCCCACTTACCCTTCCCCTTGATAGCGGGTCTCATCCTGATGCGCCGTCATGTCTTTATCAGGGGGATTCGCCGCAAGTGATGTTATCTATCGCAGCCCCTGATGCCACTGTGCGCTATGATGATGAGGCCGCTTTATGGGATGAGATAGAGGATGCCGCATATGAGGCCGCAGAGCGTGATATCTTGCTTGCCAATGGTGCGCGCTTGTCATTTGAAGCAACACAAGCTTTGCTTGCTGTGGATGTTGATTCTGGCACAAGCAAGCTAGGACCTCTTGGACTTGCACGCGCCACAGCGCCAGAAATTATGCGCATTATTCGCCTTGCAAGCTATTCCGGCGTTATCGTTATTGATATGCCGCGCCTTGCTTTTAAAGATATGGCGGTTATTTTGGAAGAGATGAGAGATTTGGCACAAAATGATATCCGCCATCCAGATATATTGGGTGTCTCACGTGCCGGACTTATTGAAATGATTGTCCGTCATCGTCTTGCGCCATTATCAGCGCGCCTATCAGCCGATAAGTGACATAGGTGAAAAAAGGGTCCCATAGATGAGTGCAAAGATTATTTCCTTATCAGAGGTCAAAGCAGATGCCAAAGATACGACAGATGCGAAAGGCTCATCAGGCACGAGGTGCCCGCAATGTGGCGCGCAAGCCATCAAACCGCACACGCCCTTTTGCTCACGGCGTTGCGCACAGCTCGACCTTGGGAAATGGCTTAATGAAGATTACCGCGTGCCAGCGGATGATGTGATGGATGAGGGCGATATTGACGCGCTGATTGCCGAATTGGAAAAAGGCGAAGAGTGATTTGCATTTAAGCTGAAAATAGCATGTATTTCCGCTAGACAGCATCACTCCCATTCGCTATATCATTACCACCAAGCCGGTCTAGGACAGCCGTCCTTTTTAACCCGGCACCGGTCGCCCGGGTAGCTCAGTTGGTAGAGCAGCGGATTGAAAATCCGCGTGTCGGT
>WTHV01000197.1 GCA_011525265.1 Alphaproteobacteria bacterium
ATTCTCATCAAATTGCCTGTCAGATGAGGCACCCATGTGATATTTCACATCACCCGAACCCCCTGCTTCTTCAGGGTTTGCTTGATTGCCTAGAAATTCAGAGGTGATCGCACGAAACGGTTTGTTCATCACATTATTCAGGACGTTCAAACGCCCTCTATGTGCCATGCCAATAACAACCTCTTTGAGGCCCATCTGGCCACCTCTTTTGAGGATTTGCTCTAATGCAGGAACAATCGCTTCACCACCATCAAGGCCAAAACGCTTTGTGCCAATATATTTTTTATGCAGGAATTGCTCAAAATTCTCGGCATGAACAAGCTTTTCGAAAATCGCAACCTTGCCACGATTGGTGAATTCTGTGCGATTATGAACCGCTTCCATACGTTCTTGAATCCATGCTTTTTGTGCTGGGTCTTGGATGTGCATGAATTCCACACCAATGGTCGAGCAATAGGTCTCACGCACAATTGCCAAGATTTCATTCAGTGTCGCAATTTCGTGGCCAAGAACATAATTGATAAAAATAGGCCTGTCATAATCACCCTCTGCAAACCCGTAAGTGGCAGGGTCAAGCTCTGGATGAATTTCTTTTTCTTGCAAGCCAAGAGGATCAAGGTCAGCCAAGAGGTGACCGCGAATACGATAGGCTCTGATAAGCATAATCGCGCGCAGCGAATCAAGCGTTGCAGAGCGTACATCACCAGCAAGCAAATCACGATTGCCCGCAATGCCTTTGGCAACAGCCTTAATCGAGGCATCTGGGTCATGGGCACCAACCACTTGTGATGGTGCCTTGCCCCAGCTTGGTCGTTCTTCAACATCCGCTGTCATTTCGCCAAGCATCGCGAAATAAGAGGCCCATTCAGGGTCAACAGAATGCGGGTTTTGCGACCATGCGTTATGCATTTCTGCAATGAAGGTGGCGTTTGCGCCAGAAAGAAGCGTGCTATCCATAGCTTGTTCCAACATATCCTTTAATATCAACTGCGATATCGGCATCAATATGATGTATCTGATGGTCAGATTAGCCTAGTTTACAGCTGAAACCAAACCATCAGATAATAAGATGTTTTTACGATGCGAAAGACGCAATCGCTTTTTGAATCGCATCACCTAAATCTGCGGGTGATTTTGCCATCACAAAACCAGCCTCACTCATGGCTGCGATCTTATCAGATGCGGCACCAGAGCCACCAGCCACAATCGCACCAGCATGGCCCATACGTCTGCCAGGAGGGGCTGTTTGACCAGCAATAAAGCCAGCAATTGGCTTTTTATTTGGGTGGTTGGCATAAAATTCAGCAGCTTCTTCTTCGGCAGAGCCACCAATTTCACCAATCATCACAATCGCTTCTGTTTGCGGGTCATTCAAAAATAGCTCAAGGCAATCAATGAAATTGGTCCCATTGACAGGGTCACCACCAATACCAATACAAGTAGATTGGCCAAGACCTGCGGCAGATGTTTGTGCCACAGCTTCATAGGTTAATGTACCTGAACGAGATACGATACCAATCTTGCCAGCTGTATGAATGTGACCTGGCATGATACCAATCTTACATTCACCAGGTGTGATGATACCAGGACAATTCGGGCCGATAAGACGGCTGTTGCTACCTTCAAGGGCGCGCTTTACTGCCACCATATCCATCACTGGGATACCTTCGGTGATACAGACAATCAGCTCAATATTTGCGCTAATCGCCTCAAGAATAGAATCAGCAGCAAATGGCGGTGGCACGTAAATCACAGACGCATTTGCCCCTGTTTGTGCCACAGCTTCTGCAACCGTATTAAAGACAGGCAGGCCAAGATGTGTCTGACCACCTTTACCAGGCGTCACACCACCAACCATATTTGTACCATAGGCAATGGCTTGCTCAGAGTGGAAGGTGCCTTGTGCGCCTGTAAAACCCTGACAGATCACTTTGGTTTCTTTATTAACTAATACTGACATTTTATGCCCCCTTCACAGCAGCAACAATCTTTACAGCCGCATCTGCTAGGTTATCTGCAGGAATAATTGCTAGGCCTGATTCGGCCATAATGGTTTTACCAGCTTCAACATTGGTACCTTCAAGACGCACAACAAGTGGCTTTGTAAGACCCAAATCGCGTGCCGCACTGACCACACCTTCTGCAATAATATCACAGCGCATAATGCCACCAAAAATATTGACCAAAATGCCTTTTACATTGTCATCTGAAAGGATGATTTTAAAAGCTTCTGTGACCTTCTCCTTGGTCGCACCACCGCCCACATCAAGGAAGTTGGCAGGCTCACCACCTTCAAGCTTAATGATATCCATCGTTGCCATGGCAAGCCCGGCACCATTCACCATACAGCCAATATCGCCATCTAATTTGATATAGTTCAAATCAAATTCAGATGCGCGTACCTCAGCTGGGTCTTCTTCAGACAAGTCACGCAATTCCATGATATCGCTATGGCGATAAAGGGCATTATCATCAAAGCCAATTTTCGCATCAAGGGCCATCAGATCTCCATCGCCTGTGACAACAAGCGGGTTAATCTCAATCATGGCAGCATCTTTTTCACAAAAGGCTCTGAAAATGCCGCGCAAAAATGTTGTTGCCTTTTTCGCTGTATCACCGCCAAGACCAAGCTCTGAGCAAATGCGGCGCACATGATGCGGCATCATGCCTGTCGCTGGGTCAATAGATAGGGTTAGGATTTTTTCAGGTGTGCTTGCAGCAACTTCCTCAATATCCATCCCACCTTCA
>WTHV01000055.1 GCA_011525265.1 Alphaproteobacteria bacterium
GCCTTGCACAGCTTGAGCAATTTAAAACAACAGACGCCTCTGGTGCGTCTGCTTGGTTAATGGGCAATCAGCTTTATCTGACGCTTGCTCTTGTGGCTGCGACCATGTTTATCATTTGGATTACACCGCGCCTTACAAAGCTTATCCCAGCGCCTTTGATGGCGATTGGGCTTGTTACTATTTTTGTTCTTGGCCTTGATTTAAATGTGCCACGTGTCGGCGATCTCGCCTCTCTTGCAGGGGGTTTCCCTTCTTTGCATATCCCTATGGTGCCTCTGACATTAGAGACGTTACAAATCATCCTACCCTATGCTGTGATCCTAGCAGCGATTGGGCTGATTGAAAGCTTGCTAACCTTAAACCTTGTTGGCGATATGACAGAACAACGTGGCGGCGCTTCTCAAGAATGTGTGGCGCAAGGTGCCTCAAACCTTGTCACAGGCTTTTTTGCAGGTATGGGCGGTTGTGCGATGATTGGCCAATCTATGATTAATGTGAAATCAGGTGGTCGCTCTCGTATTGCTGGGATTTCGGCTGCCTTATTCTTACTAAGCTACATTATCTTTGCCGCCTCTTATATTGAGCTTATCCCTATTGCTGCATTGACAGGCGTGATGTTTATGGTCGTTATCGGCACCTTTGCCTGGAATTCGCTTCGCACCATGGCCAAAGTGCCTCGTGCTGATGCTCTTGTGACTGTGGTGGTGACAATCGTAACAGTCTGGCAAGATTTGGCGATTGCGGTTGTTGTCGGGGTGATCATGTCCGCCCTTGTTTATGCGTGGAATGCGGCAAAGCGCATTAACGCCTCTACCCGACCATCAATCAGAGAAAAAGGGGCGCTTGTCTATGAGATTAATGGGCCATTATTCTTTGGCTCTATCACCTCATTTATGGAGCTGTTTCACTTTGATGATGACCCAGAAACAGTCATTATCGACTTTAAAAATTCCCGTGTTGTTGACCAATCAGCACTGCAAGCTATCGAAGATATTGCGGCAAAATATGATGCGCTTGGCAAGCAAGTGATGCTGCGCCATCTGACAAGGGATTGTCATGATTTGCTGTCAAAATCTGGCCAGCTGATGGTTGATTCAGATGATGACCCGACCTATGAGGTTGCGGTTGATTACAGCGTAAAAGTCGGCAGGCTATAAAAACAAAAAGGCCCCTATCACGAAGATAGAGGCCTTTTTCAATTCAAAGGTAGAACGCGATTAAGATGCGTCTGAAAGGTTAACTGCGGATGTTTTGCCGTTCTTACCTGTTTCTAGCTCATAAGAGATCTTCTGATCTTCTTTTAGCTCTCTCATACCTGAATTTTGAACAGCTGAGATATGGACGAAAACATCGCCTGAACCATCTTCTGGTGCGATAAATCCATAGCCCTTCGTGGCGTTAAACCATTTGACTGTACCTGTGCTCATTTTGACTCTCCAAAGGTTGTTACTAAGCAACCTTGCCCTGTCAAAAGAACGAAATTGTCTAGCATATTAGTAATGCATTTTCATGCACCGTGCCATTCATGTCACGATTAAGCAAAAAAAGCTATGACTATTTATGCCTTTTTGGGAAAAAACGCAAAGGCTGCGCGGCTCAGTAATGCGGAGGCGGCACATCTTCGGCCGCATTTAAAATACCTGAGTCATTTTGGCTTGCTTGCAATTTCTGTTGTAATTTCAGGATTTCAAGGCGCAATTTTGCCATTTCTTTTTGCTGGGCATAAAGCTCATCACTTAGCTGGCCTAATTCTGATTGCATATAGGCAATCTGTTCTTGCAAGGTTTGAATATCTTGTTCCATAGCCCCCCTGTTATCATAAATCACATAAGCGTGCCAAGGCTTGTCGCCTGTATCTCGCCTTTTCGGCTTTTAGATTGACATCTCATCCAATTAGGGTCATCTGTTCTGCCATTATGCTATCGCTATCCAAAATATCCTATGCCATTGAGGGCAAACCGCTCTTTGAAAATGCCTCTGCGACGATTCCCACTGGTCATAAGGTCGGCATTGTCGGGCGTAATGGCACAGGCAAAACAACCTTATTTAAATTGATCAAAGGTGATCTTGCCCTTGATGGTGGTCAGATTGAAGTGCCAAGCTATTTCCGAATAGGCGGGGTTGAGCAAGAAGCCCCCGCAAGTCAAGACAGCCTGCTTGATACCGTGCTTGCCGCAGATGAAGAACGTAGCAGCCTGCTAGCAGAAGCAGAAACAGCACAAGATGCCACTCGTATAGCAGATATATACCAGCGCTTAGGCGATATAGATGCCTATTCAGCAGAAGCACGTGCCTCGGCTATTTTGGCAGGTCTTGGATTTAATTTTGAAGCACAACAAAGACCCTGTCATGATTTCTCTGGTGGCTGGCGTATGCGTGTGGCTTTGGCGGCTGTGTTATTTTCACAACCAGACCTTTTGCTATTAGATGAGCCGACAAACTATCTCGATCTTGAAGGGGCATTTTGGCTTGAACAATTTTTGGCAAAATACCAAAAAACCTCTCTTATCATCTCGCATGATAGGGAATTGCTGAATAAGTCTGTGACAGGGATTTTACATCTCAGCAATCAAGAGTTGTCTTATTACACGGGCTCTTATGACCAATTTGATTCAGAAAGACGTGCCAAGCTTGAACAGCAATCAGCGATGAAGCGCAAACAAGATGCCCAGCGCGCACATATTCAATCCTTTGTTGACCGCTTTAGAGCCAAAGCATCAAAAGCACGTCAAGCACAGTCACGCCT
>WTHV01000227.1 GCA_011525265.1 Alphaproteobacteria bacterium
CCACCAAGAGATCTTGATGCTTGGCCTGCCAGGCATTGCTGTGACGCCAACAAATACACGCCTCTATCCGCATGGAAATGAGGCAGCGCATATCCTTGGCACGATTGATGTGGATGGCAAAGGCATTGCGGGCGTTGAAAAATATTTCAATGACCAGCTATCACAAGGTGCGCCTGTCGCTCTGTCAATTGATGTTGGCGTGCAGGCCATTGTGCGCGCTGAAATTCAAAAGCAAATCACCGCCTTTGAGGCTATTGGCGGTGCGGGCCTTGTCTTAGATATTAAAACAGGCGAATTGCTTGCACTAACCTCTTTGCCTGATTTCAACCCAAACCATTTTGCCAAAGCCTCAGATGATGCCCGTTTTAACCGTGCCACCAAGGGCGTGTTTGAGATGGGCTCTATTTTTAAAGTCTTGAATACAGCGATTGCCCTAGAGACAGGCGCCGCCTCTATGGATCAGCATTATCAAGTCTCTAAGCCACTTTATGTCGCAAAGCACCGTATTGCAGATTATCATATGATGGATCGCGACTTGAGCCTATCTGAGGTTTTAGTCTATTCCTCTAATATCGGCTCTGCCCGCATTGCTGAGGCCATTGGTGCGCCAACACAGCGCGCTTATATGGAACGCCTTGGCCTCTTAGACAGGTTGGCATTGGAATTGCCAGAAGTCGCAACCCCGCTTATCCCGCGCAGATGGGAGCGGCTATCTGCCATGACGATTTCATTTGGCCATGGCATGTCTGTCACCCCTGTTCATGCCTCTGCAGCGATTGCAGCAGCCTCAAGTGATGGCATATACCGCGCGCCAACATTGCTGAAAAGAGACCCGCTTACCCCGCTGATTGAAGAACGCATTTTTGACCCAGAACACACAAAGGCCGTGCGTTCTATGATGCGCCTTGTTGTCTCTCACAAAGATGGCACAGGCAATTTTGCAGAAGCCCCCGGCTATTTGGTTGGCGGTAAAACAGGCACAGCAGAAAAGATTGTTGATGGCAAATATAGCAAAGATAAAAATATGGTGTCATTCGTTAGCACCTTCCCAGCGCATGACCCTGCTTATCTGATTTTTGTCATGGTGGATGAGCCAAAGGGGCAAAAATTCTCCTATAATTACGCCACAGCTGGTTGGGTTGCCGCCCCTGCCATTCGCCAAATTGTTGAACAAATCGCGCCAAAATTGGGTGTTTTACCTGTTGATGAAACCGCGCCCGAAATTCGCCAAAATCTTGTGCCAAATATTCGTATTGGCAAAGAGGAGAAGAAACGTGCGGCTTTGTGATTTAGTAACAGATAGGCCTATGCCAGATGATTATGCGAACATAGCGATAAGCGGGCTTTGTGCTGATTCACGCACAGTAAAACAAGACTGGCTCTTTGTTGCGATTAGCGGCAATGATAGTGATGGGCATGATCATATTGACAGTGCCATCGCCAATGGGGCTGTTGCTGTTTTGGGCGAAAAAGACCTATCAGGCCTATCTGTGCCTTATATTCAATCAGAGTCAATCCGCGCTGATTTTGCCAAGGCTTGCGCCCGTTTCTGGCCAAAACGCCCTGCGATACAAGTGGCGATTACAGGCACAAATGGCAAAACATCTATTGCAGAATTTTTGCGTCAAATCTGGCAAAAAGCTACATGGGATGCCGCCTCTCTTGGCACATTAGGCGCACGAACCGCGCGCACTGGCCATAGCCTTGATCAGCCCCACCTCACCCTCTCTGGCCTCACCACACCAGGGCCTGATGATTTATTCCGCGTCATTGATGCGCTAGCACAAGAGAATGTGCGCTGCCTTGCCCTTGAAGCCTCTTCTCATGGGATTGACCAAGACAGATTATCACCATTGTCACTTCATGTGGCAGGCTTCTCAAATCTCAGCCGTGACCATCTTGATTATCACGGCGATATGGAAGCCTATTTCCAAACAAAATTGCGTCTATTTACTGAATTGCTTCCCGATGGGGCGGCGGCTGTGGTGAATTGTGACGATGATTATGGCAAACGGATTATTAAAGCGCTCAAAGACAGACCAATCGTCCTTAAGACCATTGGTCATGATAAAAGCGCTGATTTGCATATTAAATCCCTGAACCCTAAGGATTATGGCTTTGATGCGCATATTGCCTATAAGGGGCAAGATTATCACTTCCCTCTTGCGCTTATGGGACAGTTTCAAGCAGAAAATGCCCTTCTTGCGGCACTTTTAGCGCATTTATCAGGCCTATCTTTGCATGATTCCCTCGGCGCGCTGCCGTCATTAAAGCCTATTGCAGGGCGTATGCAACCGGTACATGGTCACCCTCAAAAAGCGCGTATCTTGGTTGATTATGCACATACACCTGATGCGCTCGAAAATGCGCTATCTTTGTTGCGCCCTGAGACAAATGGCAAACTTATCGTGCTATTTGGATGCGGTGGTGACAGGGATAAGGGCAAACGTGTCTTGATGGGCAATGCCGCCGCACAGCTAGCGGATATGGTCTATGTCACAGATGATAATCCGCGCTCTGAAGACCCCGGTGCAATCAGAGCTGATGTGATGTCAGGTGATGCCAAAAAAATGGCCGATAAATTTACCGAGATTGGCAATCGCAAAGCGGCTATTCAGACAGCCATTGATACGCTTGGTGCAGGTGATTGCCTGCTTATTGCTGGCAAAGGGCATGAGACCACACAGATGGTTGGCACAGAGACCTTGCCCTTTGATGATGCGGCTGTGGCACGGTCTGCTTTGGCCTTTTTACCGCAAGGGGGGCCATCATGATCACCTCTTGGAATGCCTCAGATTTAGCAAAAATCACAAATGGCACATGGCATAATACCATGCCCACCGCGCCAGTTGACAGCATTGACATTGACCATCGCCAGATGGATGACACAGGCTTATTTGTCGCGCTTGGTGGCACGACGCATGATGGGCATGACTTTTTGGGCGCGCTTTCAGCCTCCCACAGCGCCCTTGTACAACAAGCAGATGATAAAAGCGCCGCCTCTCAGCTTTGTGTCTCAAATAGCCTGCAAGCCCTTCATGATTTGGCAAAGGCCGCGATGGCACAGACAAGCGCACATAAGATTGCGGTCACAGGCTCAGTTGGCAAAACAAGCACCAAAGATGCGCTTGCGCGTGTCCTATCTTGCTATGGGGAATGCCATGCAAGCCGCGGCAATTACAATAATCACATTGGCGCGCCTCTTTCTATGGCACGCACGCCAGATAAAGCTGAGATGATTGTGATGGAAATGGGCATGAACCATGCAGGCGAGATTGCCCCCCTCTCCCATCTCTTTGCAGGGGATATCGCGATCATCACCAAAATCGCTGATAGTCATATTGGGCATTTCGACAATCTAGAACAGATTGCCCATGCCAAGGCTGAAATTTTTGATGGTATGTCAGCTGGCATCGCCATTTTGCCTTATGATGATGCGCATTTTGATATTTTGAGCGAAAAAGCACGCACATGCGGCCTTGATATCACAAGCTTTGGCCATGATGAGAAGGCTGATATCCAATTAGTGGACCAATTATCTGAGCTTGATGGGCAAAAGCTTAGCGTCAAAAATAATGAGACTGGCGAGATGATAACCTTGCGCTCTGGTCTATGTGCGCCGCATCATGCCACAACCATTATGATTGTGCTGTGCGTGTTACATAAGCTCGGCCTCTCATGGCAAAAAGCGACAAGCGCTATTGCCCAATTACAAGAGGTTGAGGGGCGCGGCAACCGCACGCGTATTATGCTTGGTGCAAAAGACGTGATTCTCATCAATGACAGCTATAATGCCGGCCCTGCCTCAATGGCAGCGGCCTTGTCACATATGGCAGACTTGCCGCCATGCAATAAGGGGCTAATCCTTACCGATATGCTCGAGCTTGGCGCGCAAACAGATGAGGCGCATGATGCGCTTATTCCCCTTATCACCGCTATTGCGCCGCATCAGCTTGCCCTTGTGGGCGAGGCAATGGGGCGCATTGCCCCTGCTATCACAGCGGCCGCACATATGCGCCATTATCCAGACCCCTCAGCTTGTGCAGAGGCTCTCATGACGCAATTTGCCACCTGTGATGTGATTTTAATCAAAGGCTCTAATGGTTCAGGCGCACCTGCGCTCGCACAGGCCTTACTTTCATCAACTAATTCCCCATCTGACATGCTTGCGAGGGCTGTTTATGTTTCCTGATCTACTAGTGCCGCTTGCTGAGCATTTTCAACCATTAAATCTCTTCCGCTATCTGACTTTCAGAACAGGCGGCGCGGTGATGACGGCCTTGCTTCTCAGCCTATGCTGTGGTCCTGCCTTCATTGTATGGTTGAAATCCCATCAAGCAGAAGGACAGCCTATTCGCCAAGATGGCCCTGAAAGCCACATCCTTACAAAGGCCGGAACCCCGACGATGGGCGGGTTATTGATTTTGGGCGTTTTTGTCATCACAACCTTATTATGGGTGCCGCTTGGCAATGCCTATCTGTGGCCGATTTTGATTGTTGCGATTGGTTTTGGCGGTATCGGCGCCATTGATGATTGGCTAAAATTGAAAAACCGGTCTTCTGCTGGCCTGCGCTCATCACAGAAATTCCTGCTGCAATCAGCCCTAGCTTTGGTAGCGATTATCTATCTTGTTGAATTATCACCTGCCGATTTGCGCTATGGCATTGCCCTGCCTTTCCTAAAAGATACGCTGTTATATTTATCCTATTTCTATATCCCCTTTGCGCTTGTTGTGATTGTAGGGGCATCAAATGCGGTCAATTTAACTGATGGGCTTGATGGGCTTGCGATTGTTCCTGTGATGATTGCAGCAGCTGTTTTTGCGCTGATTGCATATCTATCTGGTAATCTGAATTTCGCTGATTATTTGCAGATTCATTATATTCCGGGCACAGGTGAATTGGCTGTTGTCTGCGGTGCACTTATTGGCGCTGGCCTTGGGTTTTTATGGTGGAATGCCCCGCCTGCCAAAGTCTTTATGGGTGATACAGGCTCTCTTGCCCTTGGCGGGACGTTGGGTGCCATTTCCGTTGCAACACGCCATGAATTGGTTTTGGCCATCACAGGTGGCCTATTCGTGCTTGAAACCGTTTCAGTCATCTTGCAAGTCGCCTCCTTCAAATTAACAGGTAAGCGCATTTTCCTAATGGCGCCTTTACATCATCATTTCGAGAAAAAGGGATGGGCTGAGCCAACCATTGTGATCCGCTTTTGGATTATTTCGGTCATCCTTGCCCTTATTGCACTTTCAACCTTGAAGCTTCGCTAGGAGATAACACGCAAAATCATGTCACAGCCTCATAAGTCTAAAATGACGCATATCGCGATTTTTGGCGCTGGCCTATCAGGCAGAGCGGCCTATCAGCGTGCGCAGAATTTGGGCATTCGCTGTGTCATTGATGATGATGTGATGACAGAGCATGAGGCGATTGCCGCCCAAGATTTTATCAAGTGGCAGAATTGGGATTTCTCAAAATATGATGCCCTTATCCTGAGCCCTGGTATCGCACATAACCATCCAAACCCCCACCCTGTTGCACAAGCAGCGCGTAAAGCAGAGGTTGAAATCATCTCAGAAGTTGAGTTTGGCCTGCGCACAGGAAATTGGGGCAAATTTGTTGTTATTACCGGCACAAACGGCAAATCCACAACCACGGCATTAACCGCGCATTTGCTAAAGACAGGCGGGGCAAAAGTGGCTGTTGGCGGCAATCTAGGCACGCCCTTATGTGCCTTAAATGAAGCAGAAAAGGACGGCATTACCGTTGTTGAGCTTTCATCTTATCAACTCGAAACAACCCCTTCCCTGCGCCCTGATATTGTCGCGCTGTTAAATATCACACCTGATCATCTTGACCGTCATGGTGGCCTTGAGGGCTATATTGCGGCAAAGATGAAAAGCCTATCAGCCTGTCATAAAGACAGCCTTGCGCTGATTGGGGATGAGGGGGCAATTATGCAACGTGTCCTTGATGATGCGCGGCAAAAACTGACCTGTACAATCACTGCCATTTCGGCGCATAGCCTTGGTGAGCGGGTTTTAGATAATCCCACCCTTGCTGGTGCGCATAATGCCCAAAATGCCGCGTTTGCGGTGGCAATTGCAAAAACCTGCGGCTGTGATGATGACACGATAAATGCCGGGCTTGCCTCATTTGAAGGGCTAGCCCATCGCTTGCAACCTGTTGGCATGATGGGCGCTATGCGATTTGTGAATGATTCCAAAGCCACAAATGGTGATGCAAGTGCAAAGGCACTTGGTGCTTATCAGAATATTATGTGGCTGGCAGGAGGGCGCGCTAAGGCAGATGGGCTGACCGCTTGCTTGCCATATTTTAATCATATCGCACGCGCCTATTTTTATGGCGAATGTGCCGGTGCCTTTTTTGCTGAAGCACAAGCGCATATACCATGCAGTGTGCATGAGACATTAGATGAAGCCTTTGCGCAAGCGATGACAGATGCGTCTGATACGAGTGTTATTCTGCTCTCACCTGCGGCAGCGTCTTTTGATCAATTCCCTAATTTTGGCACAAGAGGTGCGCACTTCACCCAATTAGCCAACCGCTATATCACCGCACAAACAAGGGAGGTCAGCCATGTTGGGTAGAACAGACAGATCGCTTCTTGGTATTTGGTGGTGGACAGTCGATAGATGGTTGTTGATGACAGCGATTATGTTGATGGTCATTGGCACCTTGATGGTGATGGCAGCAAGCCCGCCTGTTGCGACACGAATCTCATTGCCAGAATTTCATTTTGTCTGGCGCCAATTAGTATATTTGATGCCAGCGGCAGGTGCTGTTTTCATTCTATCGCTTATGACACCGCGCATGATACGCATTTTATCATTGCTCGGCCTATGTGGTGTGATTGGCTTGATGAGCCTTACCCTTGTGTTAGGCGCTGAGGTGAAAGGGGCAACAAGGTGGATTACCATCGGCCCGCTAAACCTTCAGCCATCTGAATTTGCAAAACCATTATTCGCTATTGTGTGTGCATGGCTGTTATCACTGTGGCGCGAAGGGGAAGATTTCCCTGGCTGGGCATGGGCAACAGGTCTAGCTGGTGTCATTGTGGCAATCTTGATACTTCAGCCAGACATTGGAATGACAGCTGTGATAGCGCTGACATGGGGCTTTCAGATGTTCCTTGCTGGCATGCCATTATTGCTTGTTATTATTGCGGTTGCATTAGCGCCTTTAGCCTTAATCCTTGCCTATTATAACCTCAGCCACGTGCAAGCGCGTATTGATAAATTCTTTGATGGTGGCTCTATGCAATCAGATTTATCTATTCGGTCATTTGCTGATGGTGGCTTACTAGGTGTCGGCCCCGGTGATGGCAAGATTAAAGAATATCTTCCCGATGCTCATGCAGATTTTATCTTCTCTGTTGCGGCAGAGGAATATGGCTTGCTTGTCTGTCTTTTGATTATCGCACTATACGGCTTTATGGTCTTGCGCGGCTTTGAGCGTTCAGCCGCCAGAGATAATCTGTTCTGTCTGATCGCCGGTGCAGGACTTGCCATGCAATTTGGCGTTCAAGCCGCCATTCATATGGCCTCATCTGTTGACCTTATCCCGACCAAAGGGATGACATTGCCTCTGATTAGCTATGGCGGCTCATCTTTGCTGGCAAGCGGGATTACCATTGGGATGTTATTGGCACTCACAAGACGGCGTCTGCGTGATGGAGGGTTAGATGGCTAATGTCATTCTTGCCGCCGGTGGCACTGGCGGACATATTTTCCCTGCACTCGCTGTTGCTGAAATCCTATCAGCCTCAGGTCATCAGGTGACCCTCTTCACAGATAGGCGCGGCGCACCAATGGTGGAAGGAAAAATCTCTTATCGTTTGATTGAATCTGCCTCACCTTTTAATGCAGGCATAGCCGCAAAACTAGCTGGCCTTGCACGTTTGGGCATCGGCTTTGTGCAATCGCTCGGCGCTATGTTATGGCGTCGTCCAAAGGCTGTGATCGGATTTGGGGGCTACCCGTCTTTTGCGCCTATCGTATCGGGGCGTCTATTGGGGGCGATATGCGTCTTGCATGAACAAAATGCCATCATGGGACGTGCCAACCGCCTGCTTGGCAAATGCGCGCATCATATCGCGCTATCCTTTGCTGATACAACTGGCGCACCAGGTGCCGATAAAGCGCGGCTGACAGGCCTTCCTGTACGCAGTGCCTTTGCCGCTATTGCGCCTTATAGGCCAAAATCGACAATGAAATCTGATAAGGCCGCATGGCAGATCACAATTATTGGCGGCTCATTAGGCGCCCAGATATTTGCCGATATCATACCAGCGGCTATTGCCTTATTGCCACAGCATATACGCGACCAAATCCATATCACACAGCAAGCGCGTGATGGTCATATTGCGCCCTTAAAACAAGCCTATGATGCCTTGGGAATTTCGTTTGATGTGTCACGTTTCTATCATGATATCCCATCGCTTTTTGCGGCCAGCGATATCATCATAAGTCGGGCAGGTGCCTCTTCTGTTCAGGAAATCGCCACAGCAGGCAGAGCCGCCATTTTGGTGCCTTTTGCCGCCGCGATGGATGACCATCAAACAGGCAATGCGATGCGTCTTGTCACAAGTGGTGGCGGGCAAATGATAACAGAAGCAGATGCCACACCAGATAGGCTTGCCTCTGATTTACTCGCCCTTATAGAAGATTCAAAAACACGCCAGAAAATGGCGCAATCTGCCAGCGCCCTTGCCCATGAGAATGCCGCTTTGGCAATTGCCCAATTAACGGGTCTAGACCTCAAGGCAGCGCACATAGGAGCAACGCAATGACCGCCCTTCCTTTGAGCATTGGCAAAATTCACTTTACCGGCATTGGTGGTATTGGGATGAGTGGCATTGCCGAAATTCTGGCTGATTTAGGCTATGAGGTACAAGGCTCTGATATTGCGGCAAATAACAATGTGAAGCGCCTTCAGAAAAAAGGGATTACAGTCACTATTCCGCAATCTGCCAGCAATATTGATGATGTCTCAATTGTTGTAATCTCAACAGCGATTCAAGAGGATAATGTCGAATTGCAAGCGGCCAGAGCGCGCTTTATCCCTGTGGTACATCGCGCAGAAATGCTTGGTGAATTAATGCGCCTTCGCTGGTCTGTGGCTGTGGCTGGCACCCATGGCAAAACAACGACAACCTCGCTTGTCGCAACATTATTGGATGCCGCACAAATAGACCCCACAGTGATTAATGGCGGCATTATCCAAAGCTGGGGCAGTAACGC
>WTHV01000158.1 GCA_011525265.1 Alphaproteobacteria bacterium
CAAGAATATCACCTGCATTCACCTCAGCACCGACATAGACAATGCCTGCCTCATCCAAATTGCGTAGCGCTTCTTCACCAACGTTCGGAATATCTCTTGTGATTTCTTCTTGGCCTAGCTTTGTATCACGCGCCATCACTTCATATTCTTCAATATGGATTGATGTGAAGACATCATCGCGCACAATACGCTCAGAGATGAGGATTGAATCCTCAAAGTTGTAACCATTCCATGGCATAAAGGCCACAAGCACGTTACGACCCAGTGCCAATTCGCCATCTTCAGTTGATGGGCCATCAGCAATAATATCACCTGCAGACACCGTATCACCAACCTTCACCAATGGACGTTGGTTGACTGTTGTATTCTGGTTTGAACGTTGGAACTTCAGCAATGAGTAAATATCAACTGGTGAGACATCTGTTTCTGTCTGCTCATCAGCACGAATAACGATACGTGTTGCATCAACCTGATCAATGACACCAGCACGACGTGCGATAATGGCAACACCAGAATCGCGGGCAACACGTGCTTCCATACCTGTGCCCACAATTGGTGCCTCAGAGCGCAATAGCGGCACAGCCTGACGTTGCATGTTCGAGCCCATAAGCGCACGGTTCGCATCATCATTTTCCAAGAATGGGATAAGTGCAGCCGCCACAGACACAAGCTGTTTTGGTGATACATCCATATATTCAATATCAGTTGGACGTGCCAAACCAATCTCACCTGCACGGCGGATTGGGATCAATTCGCCCACAAATGTGCCGCTATCATCTAGCTGTGCATTTGCCTGTGCGATTGTATAACGCCCTTCTTCCATCGCTGAAATATAGCGATATTCATTTGTGACCTTGCCTTCAACAACCTTGCGATAAGGTGTTTCGATAAAGCCATAACGGTTAATTTGGGCATAGGTCGCAAGCGAGTTAATCAAACCAATATTTGGCCCTTCAGGTGTCTCAATCGGACAGATACGGCCATAATGTGTTGGATGAACGTCACGCACCTCAAAGCCCGCACGTTCACGGGTCAAACCACCAGGGCCTAAGGCTGAGACACGACGCTTATGTGTAATCTCTGATAGCGGGTTTGTCTGATCCATAAATTGCGATAGCTGTGATGAGCCAAAGAATTCACGAACAGCCGCTGCAGCTGGCTTGGCATTAATCAAGTCAGCAGGCATCACAACTTCGATTTCAACAGAGCCCATTCTTTCACGAATAGCGCGCTCCATACGAAGCAAGCCAACGCGATACTGGTTTTCCATCAATTCACCAACTGAGCGCACGCGGCGGTTGCCCAAATGGTCAATATCATCAATCTCACCCTTACCATCTTTCAAATCCACGAGGACTTTCATCACAGATAGGATATCAGCTTTGCGCAATGTGCGAAGCTCATCATCTGTCTCTAGGCCAAGGCGTGAATTCATCTTCACACGACCAACTGATGACAGATCATAACGTTCTTGATCAAAGAACAAGCTGTTGAACAGATCATGCGCGCCTTCTAATGTAGGCGGCTCACCTGGGCGCATCACGCGGTAAATATCAACCAAAGCTTCTTCGCGGCAGGTGTTTCTGTCTGCGGCAAGTGTATTACGCAAATGTGGGCCAACATTGATGTTGTCGATTGACAAGACTTCAATATCTTTGACTTTCATATCAGCCAAGCGGTTTAGCGCATCTTCTGTGATTTCGTCACCCGCTTCACAAACCACCTCGCCTGTTGTCATATTGACGATATCGCCTGCAAAGAAACGACCTAATACATCTGATTCATCAACAAGAATTTCGGCAAGACCTGATTCTTCAAGCTTGCGCAAGGCACGTGGTGTCATTTTTGTGCCAACAGTTGCGACAGCTTCACCAGATTTCGCATCCACCAAGTCTTTCGTCAGCTTTGTGCCACGAAGCGCGTCAGCGTTAAAGCTTGTCTTCCAGCCTTCTTTGACTTTCTTATACATGGCAGAGCCATAGAAAGCGGCCAAAATTTCTTCACGAGACATGCCAGAAATGTCTGATGGGTCTAGCCCTTCAGGATTATCGATAAATAGCTGCTCTGTGTCTTCATCAGGCAATGCCATCAAGAATGTTGTCGCAGGCAATTTACGCTTGCGGTCAATACGAACATTCAGGATATCTTTGGCATCATATTCAAAATCCAACCATGAGCCACGGTAAGGAATGATACGTGCTGCAAAAAGGAATTTACCAGAGGCGTGAGTCTTGCCCTTATCATGGTCAAAGAATACGCCTGGCGAGCGGTGCATCTGAGAGACGATAACACGTTCTGTGCCATTGACGATGAATGTGCCGTTAGCTGTCATCAAAGGCATATCGCCCATATAGACATCTTGCTCTTTAATATCACGGATTGAACGAGAACCCGTATCTTCGTCAATTTCCCAGACGATAAGACGCAAAGTCACTTTCAAAGGTGAGGCAAAAGTAATGCCACGCTGTTGGCACTCCTCAACGTCATATTTTGGCTGTTCAAGCTCATAAGATACAAATTCAAGCTCTGCACGACCAGCAAAATCGCTGATAGGAAAGACTGAAGTGAAAGCGTCTTGAAGACCACTAACTTCCCGCTGTTCGGCTGTTGCGCCTACTTGCAGAAAATTATCATAACTTGCGCGCTGAACCTCGATGAGGTTTGGCATCGGGGCCACTTCGGTCAATTGGCCAAAGCTGCGGCGGACACGTTTACGGCTATCAAGAGTGCTAACGG
>WTHV01000120.1 GCA_011525265.1 Alphaproteobacteria bacterium
GTTTTAGTGATTTTGGTTTTCAAATCTATGTGTTGTTAGCTTGAACAAACAGGCACCATATTGGTGTCGGGAACATGTTTGAAAAAAGGTTTCCAATGTCGCAAAAACATATGCTGATAGAGCAAAATACAAACAAGGCTCCCAAAGGCAAAAGAGGGGGACATAAAAGAGAGGGGTAACATGTCATCGACGCCGCCCTTAATAGGATGCCTCAGGCCATGACCTCTCATCACCTCAACACAATCATACATGATATGAATAATAGTTTGATGGTTATGGGCCTAACAGCGAATAGGCTTGAAACCCTTATCGAGCAAGCAGCGCCAATGTCACAAAATGCAATGGTGCCAGCTTGTGATCTCATGCGCCATCATCACATGCTTGTGCGTAATATTACCCATATTCGTGATATGCTTTGTGAATTATCAGATGCCAGCCTTTATCAGCTAGATAATCGTGAGCAGGGTGAGGCTTGTGATGCGATGGCTTTGAAGCAGTTTGTCTTATCACAAAAAGTAGAATGGGCACTTATCTTATTGCCAGAGACAAACATTCACATTCGGCTTGTGCCATTTCAAGGGCGTGTGATGGTCAATTACGCTCATCTTGCACGCATATTTCAAAATCTTGTACGTAATGCCTGCGAGGCCTATCAATTGTCAGGCTGCCAAAAAGAAGCCTTAAATCTTCAGCTTACCATTCAGGCAGATAAGTCACTGGTGCGATTTTCCCTAGCCGATAATGGGCCAGGTGTGGATGACGAACAGGCCAGACATATCTTCTCCCCATTTAAGTCAAGCAAGAAGAAAGAGCGCCTACCTAACGGTCTTGGACTTTCAAGTGCAAGAGCGCTTGCCATGAAAATGGGGGGGACGTGCATCTTGATACGTCCTATAAGAACGGGGCTTGTTTTGTTCTGACACTACCTAAAAGCGGTGCCATCACTTAAGAGGCTTGAATTCACATTGTTCTTTTTCTGTTCTGAGACTTCATTTGTTCTCATGTGCGACAAGTTGAGACAAGACAAAAAAGAACAAAAAGTGAATAAAAGCTTGCAAAGCATGAAAAGCTATGAGACAAATCAGGAACAAACGTGAAGCTAGCCAAATAAGAGGTGTGGTAATTTCATTGGTAAGCCTGTGTGTGAACAGCTGAAATAGCAGTTTTACAGAAAACAAAATTTGCTGATGAAATGATGTGGTTGAGGCTAGACAGCGGTACCAGATAATGCATGATGGAGGCTCTGAGATGTCGGCACAAATTGTGGATCTAAAAATGAATAATGAAGATAAGAATAAAGCGCTAGAAGCAGCGATTGGTCAAATTGAGAAGGCCTTTGGTAAAGGCTCTGTCATGAAATTAGGCCAG
Organism: Alphaproteobacteria bacterium; assembly: GCA_011525265.1. Classification (GTDB taxonomy): domain Bacteria; phylum Pseudomonadota; class Alphaproteobacteria; order Puniceispirillales; family Puniceispirillaceae; genus UBA685. The sequence goes on from WTHV01000120.1 coordinate 1,369, forward strand.
CGGGAATCTGTGGTCGATGTGCAAGCGATTTCAACAGGCTCTCTTGGGCTTGATATTGCGCTTGGCATTGGCGGCTTTCCAAAAGGGCGCATTATTGAGGTTTATGGTCCTGAATCATCAGGTAAAACCACACTAGCACTTCATGCTGTGGCTGAAGCACAAAAGCAGGGCGGTAATTGTGCCTTTGTGGATGCTGAACACGCGCTAGACCCAATCTATGCCAAGAAATTAGGCGTGGATTTGGATGAATTACTTATCTCTCAGCCAGATGCCGGTGAACAAGCATTGGAAATTGCTGATACGCTGGTGCGTTCTGGTGCGATTGATGTGCTTGTGGTTGATTCTGTGGCCGCCTTGGTGCCGCGCGCTGAATTAGAAGGTGAAATGGGTGATACGCATGTTGGCTTGCAAGCCCGCTTGATGAGCCAAGCATTGCGTAAGTTAACGTCCTCAATCTCACGTTCAAATTGTCTTGTGATTTTCATCAACCAAATCCGTCTTAAGATTGGTGTGATGTTTGGTAACCCTGAGACCACAACAGGTGGTAATGCCCTGAAATTCTATGCATCTGTGCGCTTGGATATCAGACGTATTGGTGCCATCAAAGACAGAGATGAGGTGGTCGGCAACCAGACACGTGTGAAGGTTGTAAAGAATAAAGTCGCCGCACCATTTCGTACAGTTGAATTTGATATCATGTATGGTGAGGGCATTTCGAAGACAGGTGAATTGCTTGATCTTGGTGTGGCCGCTGGTTTGGTTGAAAAAGCAGGGGCTTGGTTCTCCTATAACGGCCAACGTATTGGGCAAGGGCGTGAGAATTCAAAGAATTTCCTCATGGAAAACCCTGCGATAGCTGATGAGATTGAACAGGCCATTCGCCAAAATGCTGGCTTGGTTCAAGATCAGATGATGGATGCCTCAATCGCAGAAGACCCTGAGGCAGATAAGGAATAGGGCACGCATCCCTGTTTTTCCTAAAGAAAAGAAGAGAGGTTGTTTTGCATCACGCAAGACAGCCTCTTTTTTATTGGCATAACAAACAGGCAAAAGAATGTACCAATTATAACAGCCAATTATCTTATAAAAGCCGCTATCTTGGCCCTGCCAAGGCTAGACCTGATGGGTGATTTGTTTTACAAAACAAGCTAAGTTATTTGCTCTTGCCCATAATGTGATAAGCCACAGGATTGATTAAACCAATGTCTAGCGTCAAAGATATCCGCTCCGCCTTCCTTGATTATTTTGAAAAAGCGGGTCACACCCAAGTGTCATCGAGCCCGCTTGTGCCACAAAATGATCCGACTTTGATGTTCACAAATGCCGGCATGGTGCAATTTAAGAATGTGTTTACCGGGCTT
>WTHV01000023.1 GCA_011525265.1 Alphaproteobacteria bacterium
ACTGCAGGAGCTGTAAAAGGATGAAGGGTTCACGTCCAGAACAAGCTGTCTTATCCAAAGATACTGATCTGTCAAAAACGGCTGAGACAAAGGCGGTTATTGAATCAATGGTTGATGGCTTAAATGACCATCGCATTGCTGATATTGGCGATTTTTTCTCTGAAAGCTTTCGCTGGATGGGCAATCAGGGGTGCGGCACCAAAGAAGGGCTTCGTGCCTTTCAAGAAAATTGGCAAAAGCCGTTTCAAGCCGCTTTTTCTGACAAGGTCTGCATTGATGAAGCGCGCCTTTATATGGGCGAGTGGGCAGCCGCATTTGGCCGCCAAGAAGCCACGCATTCAGGCGAATTTATGGGCGTCGCGCCAACAGGCAAACAAGTTGAAATTCGCTATATGGATTTCTGGAAAGTCGTTGATGGCAAGATTGTGGATAATTGGGTGATGGTCGACTTCCCTTTTGTCCTCGCCCAATTAGGCGTTGATTGTTTCAATGGGGAGGGATGGGAAGCCTTTGATGATGGGACCAAAACACCCCCTAAACCAACCTCATAATTTTAACCAACAATGACCGGCGATAGATAGTAAAAAGTAAAGAGATAGCATTATGACTGTTCGATATTTAAAAGTAGGCAAGCCGCAAACAGAGCGTGCTGAAGATGATGCCAAAGTTCGCCAGATTGTAGAAACAACCCTTGCCGATATCGAAACCAGAGGTGATGCGGCGGTAAGAGAATTAGCAGAGAAATTTGATAATTATTCGCCTGCGTCTTATCGCCTATCACAAGAGGAAATTGATGCGCTCATCGCTGAGGTTAGCCCGCGCGATATGGAAGATATCAAATTTGCGCATGACCAAGTCAAAGCCTTTGCACAGGCACAGCGTGCCTCTATGACAGATATCGAAGTTGAAACCATGCCCGGCGTGATTCTGGGTCATAAAAATATCCCCGTGCAATCTGTCGGCTGCTATGTGCCAGCGGGCAAATTCCCAATGGTCGCCTCTGCACATATGTCTGTTCTAACGGCATCTGTGGCAGGTGTACCGCGTATTGTTGCTGCAACCCCGCCTTTCCAAGGCAAGCCAAATCCTGCTGTCATTGCCGCAATGCATCTTGGCGGCGCGCATGAGATTTATGTCCTTGGCGGCATGCAAGCCATTGGCGCAATGGCCATTGGGACAGAGACAATTGAGCCTGTTCATATGCTTGTTGGCCCGGGTAATGCCTTTGTGGCAGAAGCAAAGCGTCAATTATTTGGACGTGTGGGCATTGATTTATTTGCCGGGCCAACAGAAACAATGGTCATTGCAGATGAAACTGTGGATGCTGAGATGTGTGCCACAGACCTTTTGGGACAGGCAGAGCATGGCTATAACTCACCTGCTGTGTTACTGACCAATTCTGAAAAATTGGCCCAAGATACGCTTGTAGAAATTGACCGCCTGTTAAAGATTTTGCCAACCGCAGATACGGCCTCTGTTTCATGGCAAGATTATGGTGAGGTAATCGTCTGTGATAGCTATGAAGAAATGCTAGAAGTCGCAGATGATATTGCCTCTGAGCATGTGCAGGTTATGACGACAAGAGATGACTGGTTCTTAGAGCATATGACCTGCTATGGCGCGCTATTTTTGGGCCCACGCACCAATGTGGCAAATGGTGATAAGGTCATTGGCACAAATCATACCTTGCCGACCAAAAAGGCAGGCCGCTATACAGGCGGTCTATGGGTTGGCAAATATCTGAAAACACATTCTTATCAAAAAATCACAACCAATGAGGCTGCTGCGAAAATCGGCGCCTATGCCTCGCGGCTATGTATGCTCGAGGGCTTTGTTGGACATGCTGAGCAAGCCAATGTCCGCGTGCGTCGTTATGGCGGCCAAAATGTCCCCTATGGTGAAGGAGCTGAATAAGCATGAGCGCTAGCCTATCACAACAACACAAAGCATTATTCGCGCCTTTTAAAAACGCCTTTTATGAGGGTGATAAAACGGCGATTAAAGCAGAAATGCAAAAGCTATTTGCCCCTGATTGCTTGTTTCATATGTGCCATCCTTTTGGTGATATGACAGGACCAGATGCGTATTTTGAGGCTGTGATTTCACCTCTGTTCGATGCGATGCCAGACCTTGAAAGACGTGATTTTATTATCATGGCAGGGCGCACAGAACATGGCGGTGATTGGCTTGGCTGTGGGGGCAATTTCTTTGGCACATTTGCCCAACCTTATTTGGATATCCCGCCAACAGGTCACCTAGCCCATATACGCTTTCATGAATTTTATAAATTCGAAGGCGACAAAATTGTTGAAATGCAAACAATTTGGGATATCCCAGAGCTTATGCTGCAAGCAGGGGCATGGCCACTTGCGCCTTCTCTTGGCCGTGAATGGGCCATCCCCGGGCCTGCCACACAAGATGGGCTTTTTGAAGGCACGCCTGATGAGGCTTTATCAGCCCAATCATGTGCCCATATTGTGGAAATGTTAACCTTCATGAAACGCCACCCAAAAGAAGGCGGGCCAGAGGTCATGGAGCTAGATCGTTTCTGGCATCCCCATATGACATGGTATGGCCCTGCTGGCATTGGCACAGGACGCGGCAAAAATGGGTTCCGTAATTGGCACCAAATCCCCTTTTTAAATGGCATGCCTGATAGAGGCCAATATGTCGGCGATATTACCTATCATTTCTTTGGTGAGCAGAACTATGCAGCTGTAACAGGCTGGCCAGATATGTTACAAACCCACACCCATGATGGCTGGCTTGGCTTGCCGCCAACAGGCAAGAAGCTTGAAATGCGCTCTCTTGATTTTTGGCGCATTGAAAATGGTAAAATCCGTGAAAATTGGGTTACAGTTGATTTACTGCATGTCTATGACCAGCTCGGCATAGATGTCTTTGCGCGCATGCGAGAATTTAACAAAGCGCATTATGGCATGCCCCAATATACGCCCCTCTCATCTGATTAGAGGCAAAAGCAAGAAAGTGATATCATTTGATGAAACCACATAAAACCCCTTCCTTCCGCCTTGACGGAAAAAAAGCGCTTATTCCTGGCGGCTCTTCTGGCATTGGCTTTGGTTGTGCTTGTGCGCTTGCTGAGGCAGGGGCTGAGGTCACAATAGGCGCGAGAACACAATCAGCTGTTGAAGAGGCAGTCTCTGCCTTACAACAAGAAGGCTATAAAGCGCATGGGACTGTGATGGATATCTCTGATATTGCAGGCACAAAAGCATTATTAGAAGAACATGGCCCATTTGATGTTGTCCTAAATTGTGCTGGCATTGCCCGTCACAAACCTGCATTAGACTCAACTGATGATGAAGTATCTGCTGTGTTAGATATTAATCTAAAGGGCGCCTTTTTTCTGTTGATACATGCTGCACAAATGCTGATTGATGCAAGGCGCCCCGGCTCGCTTATTACCATGTCCTCACAAATGGGGCATGTCAGCGGTGTTGATCGCTCTGTTTATAGCGCGACAAAATTTGGTGTTGAAGGCTTTACCAAAGGCATGGCAATTGAATGGGGCCCACATAAAATTCGCGTGAACACAATCGCCCCTACGTTTGTTCTAACAGCCTTTACCCAATCAACCTTCGATAGGCCTGCGCGGGCAAAATGGATTTTGGAAAAGATCAAATTAGGTGAGGTTGCCCAGATTGAAGATATTATGGGTGGCGCCGTTTATTTGGCATCAGATGCAAGCCGTATGGTAACAGGCACATCTTTATTAATTGATGGTGGCTGGACAGCTGATTAGGTGAATGAGCTAAGAGATGAAGAGCGAGCGTATCACATCTATTGATGTTGCAAAGGAAGCTGGTGTTAGCCAGTCTGCCGTTAGCCGCGTCTTCTCAGAAGGTGGGTCTGCTTCTGCTTCGACTGTGCGCAAAGTGCATGAGGCAGCTGATAAGCTTGGCTATCGCCCTAATGTGCTGGCCAGATCTCTTATCACTGGCAAAAGCCGCATCATCGGTGTGATAGTGGCTTATTTGGAAAATCAATTCTATCCGCAAGCCTTGGAAAAGCTATCTCATAAATTACAAGAGCAAGGCTATCACGTCCTTGTATTCCTTGCCTCTAATAGCAAGAGTGAGGTGGATGATGTGGTGCGTGAGATTCTAGATTATCAAGTCGATGGCATCATTGTTGCCTCTGTCTCACTTTCCTCTAGCCTATCAGAGCAATGCCAACGCGCCGGTGTACCTATCGTGATGTTTAATCGTATTGATGACTCACCCTATGGCCATTCTGTGACCTCTGACAACTATAAGGGCGGCTATGAGATTGCTGATTATCTCGTGCGCTGTGGGCATGAGCGCATAAGCTATATCGCAGGATGGGAAGGTGCCTCAACCCAAAGAGACAGAGAAAGCGGCTTTTTGGCAGGGCTGAAAGCCCATGGCAAAGCGCTTTATTCGCGCGCGATTGGCAATTATAATAATCATGAAGCCGCACAAGCAACAAGAGAGCTATTTAGCCAGTCACAAAGACCAGATGCGTTATTTGTTTGTAATGATCACATGGCATTTGCGGCTATGGATGTCATACGATTTGAATTTCACCTGAAGATTCCAAACGATGTTAGCATCATTGGTTATGATGATGCCCCGCCATCATCTTGGCCATCTTATTCTCTGACTACCATGCGCCAGCCAACCAATAAAATGGTTGAGGCTTGTGTCTCAAACATAATTGCGCGCATTGAAGGCAAAGAGAATGTGAAAAATAGCTATGTTATCGAAAGCCCCTTTATTGTGCGCACCAGCACAAAACTTCCACCCCAAACGTAAAAGAGGTATGCCATGAAAGGCTTTGATCCCAAATTTAAAGATTTCCCTGATTACATTATTGGTATCACTAAGGAGATTTGGGAAGACAGACAAATCGCAACGCTGCATCATTATTATACAGATGATATCATCGTGCGCTCGCCTGCCTCTATCGTTGTGGGAAATAAGGGTGTTATCGCAGCCACAATGGCAACATTGGCAGAATTTCCTGACCGTACCTTATTTGGTGAGGATGTTATCTGGTCTGGCACGCCTGAAGAAGGTATGCTCTCATCCCATCGTATTATCACAACTGCGACCCATACAGGTGATGGGGTGTATGGCACGGCAAGTGGAACAAAATTGCGCTATCGTATTATCGCAGATTGTCATGCGATTAATAATGCGATTAATGATGAATGGCTTATCAGAGACCAAGGTGCCATCGTACGCCAACTAGGCTATGAGCCGCTTGATTATGCTAGAGAGATGATTGCCAAAGAAGGCGGTGCTAAGATGGCAAGCCACCCCTTCCATCCAAAAGACGATAAGCAAGGCCCCTATAAGGGCACAGGCAATGATAATGAATATGGCGCCCAATATGCTGATATCCTAACGCGTATCATGGGCGCTGATATGGCGGCTATCCCGCAGGCCTATGATCGTGCCTGTCAGCTAGAATATGCGGGCGGCATCACAGGTCACAGCCATGATTTCGCCGATCAATTCTGGATGGGATTACGTGCAAGCTTCCCATCAGCAAAATTTGAAATTCATCACCAAATCGGCAGAGAAGATGAGATGATGCCACCACGTGCGGCATTGCGTTGGTCTCTGACAGGCAAGCATGATGGCTGGGGCAGCTTTGGCGCGCCAACAGGTGCTGAGGTACATATTATGGGCGCTAGCCATGCAGAATTTGGCCCATGGGGTTTGCGCCGCGAATATGTGCTGTTTGATGAGACAGCCGTGTGGAAACAAATTGCACTTGCCATAGGCTAGGCAGGATAAAGGGGGATTATCATCATGGGACAGACAAACCTAACGATGGAAGAGATGGAAGCGCGCATTGTACGTTATGGCGATCTTGTGCCATGCCGCACGGCTTTCATTGATGCCCATACCCCCGGCTCTGATCAAAAAGAAAATTTCACCATTATTGGCGGCGGCGTCTCTGAGGCAGCTGATCAACATGTTCATATCAAAGAGACACCTGGCTTTAATATTGGTGCCGCAGGCCAGCCACCTTTTTGCCGTAACTCTCTTCACACGCACCGCACAGCAGAAGTGTTTTTTGTCCTCTCTGGCACATGGCGCTTTTTCTGGGGACGCTATGGCGATGCGGGCGAGGTCACCTTAACCAAAGGCGATATCATCAATATCCCAACAGGCATTTTCAGAGGCTTTGAGAATATTGGCACTGATTATGGGATGATTATGGCTATCTTGGGCGGTGATGATGCAGGAGGCGGCGTTTTATGGGCGCCTGAGGTTATCATAGATGCCCGTGATCATGGCCTGATCCTAGGCGATAATGGCAAGCTTTATGACAGCAAAAAAGGCCAAGCTCTGCCCGAAGGCATTGCCCCTATGCCTGTGATGGATGACGAGTCCCTCTCACGCATAAAAGAGCCAAGCATCGAAGAATTTTTGCCCCATTATGTTGCCCGCTATCTAGATCTTATGGCCTTGTCAAAATCACAGCCTGTTGATGTGATATCCCCCACTGGCCTGTTGCGTGACAAGCCCGGTTTTGCCGTTGATTTTATTCAGCGTAACTCAATTTCAGATGCCCCTTATAGCACTGATGCGCATGAGATTTTGATGGTGGCAGAAGGGCATTGGCGTCTGTCTTTTGACGGCGGCTCCCTTAGCCTTGCCAAAGGAGATGTTGCCGCCATCCCCCCAGGCCTCAGCCATGCCATAACGCCTGCTATGTCTGGCGAGGCGAGCTTATACCGTGTAACATCTAATGATGATCCCGCCGGCCCAACATGGGTTGAATGGCAACAGGATGCAAAATAAAGGATAGCGACTATGACAAAAATTCTCACAACACATGTTGGCTCATTGCCGCGCACCCAAGAGGTGGTTGACCTGATTTTTGCGCGCGAAAAAAATGAGGCTTATGACCAAGCCACATTTGATAGCACCATGACAGCACAAGTTGATGCGACGGTAAAAAAGCAAGTTGAGGCTGGCATTGATATTGTCTCTGATGGTGAGACATCAAAAATCTCCTATGCGACCTATGTGAAAGATCGCTATCATGGTTTTTCTGGCGATAGCCCGCGTAATGCGCCTGCTGATCTCCTTGCTTTCCCAAGCTTTTTGCAAAGACAGGCCGATTCTGGCGGAACACCCACCTATGCGCGCCCTATGTGCACCTCAGCTGTATCTGTAAAAGACCAATCAGATTTGCACAAAGATATTGCGAACCTAAAGGCGGCAATGGCCAATCATGGCGCCAAGCGCGGTTTCATGAATGCGGCATCACCTGGGGTTATATCGCTGTTCTTGGCAAATGATTTCTATCCAGATCGCGAAGCCTATCTTGGCGCCCTAGCAGATGCCATGCGCGAAGAATATCGTACCATCATTGAAGCAGGCCTTGATTTGCAACTTGATTGCCCTGATTTAGCGCTCTCGCGCCATATGCTATTCACTGATATGACAGATGCTGAATTTGTCAAAGTGGCTGATATGCATGTTGAAGCTTTGAACCATGCGCTATCTGGCCTGCCGAAAGATCAGATTCGCGTGCATATTTGTTGGGGCAATTATGAAGGCCCGCACACGTGCGATATTTCTATGGATAAGGTCTTCCCAACCTTGATGAATACCCATGCAGGCTATGTCTTGTTCGAGACATCAAACCCACGCCACGCACATGAATGGACTGTCTTCCAAGATCGCAAATCTGAAATTCCAGATGATAAAATCCTTGTCCCCGGCGTTGTAGATAGCACGACAAATTTTGTCGAACATCCAGAATTAGTCTCACAACGTGTTCAGCGATTTGTTGATATTGTCGGGGCAGAGCGTGTTATTGCTGGCTCTGATTGCGGCTTTGGGACATTTGCAGGCTACGGGGCTGTTGACCCTGATATTGCCTATGCCAAATTGGCAAGCCTGTCTGAAGGGGCGGCAAAGGTCACGGGCTAAGCTTGCGCTTTTCACCGCTGTTGTCTTGTTACAGAATAATGTAACACAATCACTGGAATAAGCCCTGTTAGCACAATCATTAAAGCTGGCAGGGCGGCCTGTTCAATCATCTCATCCTTGGCATATTGATAGGTGAATGTGGCAAATGTCTCAAAATCAAAGGGGCGAAGAAGCAACGTCATAGGCAATTCTTTCATGACATCTACAAAGACAAGTAAAATCCCTGCCCCAACAGATGGTGAAATAATCGGCAAAACGACTTTATAAAGGCTTTGTGAAAAGCTTTTACCCAACAATGTGCTTGCCTCAAAAATATGTTTTGGCACGCGGCCAAGCCCTGTTTCAACAGCCCCATAGCCAACCGCATGAAAGCGCACCATATAGCCAATAACCAATGCCAAAAGACCGCCACTTAAATAAGGTGCGCCAATCCACCCCATGACTGTGTTAAGACCGCCCATAAAGCCCAGCACACCAATCGCCAATATTGTACCGGGTATGGCATAACCTGTTGCCGCCATCAGCGCCAATAGGCGCGCGCCCTTGCCAAGCTTATAGTGCGATAACAAACCAATAAGCAAAGAGGCTGTTAAGATACCAAAGGCTGCGAGAGCAGCGACTTGAAGATTATTGCCAAGTAATGACCAGAAATTCTCTTGCACCTCTTGGCTTATGCCTGTGCCAAGAAAGCTAAGTAAAATAGCAACCGGTATCACAAAGCCGAGTAAAACAGGGACAATACAAACGGCATAGACACCCCATTTTTTTCCCCGCGGCAGAGCAATGCGCGGCACACCTCGTTTTGTGTTTGATAAATTCTGAAATGACTTGCGAGAGCGTGCATAAAGCTCCGTGCCAAGCAATCCCAAAATCACGATAAGCGCAAAGAGCGATAATTGCGCGGCAGCAGGCATATTATTCATACCAAGCCATACATTGAAAATGCCAAGGGTCAGCGTATCAACGGCAAAATATTCAACCGTGCCAAAATCAGAAATGACTTCCATTAACACCAAAGACAGGCCTGCGATAATGGCAGGGCGGGCAAGTGGCAAGGCCACATCACGCAAGATATCGCGCCCAGAGACAAGTGCCGCTTCAAATAAGGTTCTAGATGTTTGCCGAAAGGCTGTGCGCGCCATAATGTAAATATAAGGATAAAGCACCGCGGCCATCATCACGATTGCACCGCCTAAAGAGCGTATTTCAAAAAACCAATAATCGCGCGCTGATGTCACCCCTAATAAAGACCTTAAGGCGCCTTGTACAGGCCC
>WTHV01000131.1 GCA_011525265.1 Alphaproteobacteria bacterium
ACTGTCATCTGCTTGCCTGTTTTCTCATGGCCTGGGAGGCGTTTTTCAATCAGTCCTGCAATTGTGGCAACAGCGCGAAAAGACCGCTTCAGCATCGTTGATTCTGCCATCCATTCTTCGAGATCATCGCCTAATAAATCAGACTGAAACAAGATGTCTGCTGAAGTAACAGGGTGCAATGACCATATCGCAACGGCATAATCAGTGGCAACAAACCCCAAAGGCGCAAAACCAAGGCGTTCCATGCGCCTTGTGACAAGCATACCAAGCGTTTGATGGGCATTTCGCCCCTCAAAACAATAAGCCACAAGGTAATGCTTTTGCCCTCTTTTAAAGGATTCAACCAACAATGTATCAGATGACGGGATGCGTGAGCGTTGCTTTTGCAGATACAGCCAATAAGCGACTTCGCGTGGCAATTTCGCAAGTGCGCTATCATCATGGAGGAGCGCGCGCACAGTGTCTGCCAAATTTTGTGACAGAGGCAAGCGCCCGCCCGCATAGGCAGGGACTTTTGGCTCTGCGGCATGGCTGGCTTTGGTAAGAACCATATTGCCCTTAATACCAACATATTCCAGCATACGGCCTGCGAAAATGAAGTGATCGCCTATGGTAAGGTTCTGAATAAAATATTCTTCAATCTCGCCAAGTACGGGCCCTGATTTTAAGCGCACCTTCATTGTGACAGTCTCAACAATGGTTCCAATATTCATGCGCCATCTCTGTGCAACTTTGGGGCTTGTGATACGCCACAGACCATCAATCCCCTGAACAAGGCGATGAAATTGGTCATAATGGGAGAGGGCATAGCCGCCCGTTGCAACAAAATCTAGGACATCATCAAAAACAGATCGCGGCAGGTTCGCATAGGGCGGGGCTGTGCAAATGCTTTCATAGAGCCTATTAGCATCAAAGGGGGCAGAGACAGCACATCCGACAATATGCTGTGCCAGAACATCAAGTGCGCCATCATGTGCCGCGCTATCATCAAGCTGTAATTTTTCCACACATGAAATAGCCGCCATAACCTCCAGCACTTCAAAGCGATTTGCCGGAACAAGCACAGCTTTTGAGGCGGTTGCAAGATTATGCCCAGCACGCCCAATGCGTTGCACAAGACGAGAGACTCCCTTAGGCGCGCCAATTTGCACCACCAAGTCAATATCAGCCCAATCAATGCCTAAATCGAGGGAAGAGGTCGCCACAACCGCATCAAGCTTGCCTTGTGCCATAAAGTGCTCAACTTTGCGTCGTTGACTGACATCAAGCGACCCATGATGCAGGCCAATCTTTAAATTATCATCATTGGCAAGCCATAAGGCTTGGAAAAGAAGCTCTGCTTGGGCTCTGGTATTGACGAATATCAAGACCTTATTATGCGTTTGCAACAGATGATAAATCTCTGGCAAGGCGTAATGCGCGCTATGCCCCGCCCATGGCAAATCAGCCTTTGTCTCTAACATTGAGACGCTTATCTGCTTTGTAAGAGGCGGCTTTAAAATTGTCACATCATCACGTTTTGGAGATAAAAGCGCGGCAAAGCGGGCAGGGTCAGCCACTGTAGCTGATAGGCCTATAGCACGCAAAGGGGGGGCGTCAGGGGAGAGTGTGTTGTCGCGCAATTGGCGCATTTTTGCGAGGCTGAGGCTTAATAAATCGCCTCTTTTTGTGCCAGCAAGTGCATGAATCTCATCAATGATAATGCTTTGTAAGCGGCCAAAAATACGATCAGCATCTGGCCAGCCTAGCATAAGCTCAAGAGATTCTGGTGTGGTGAGTAAAATATTTGGTGGCGCTGTTCTTTGGCGATTGCGCTTTGATTGCGACGTATCGCCTGTGCGCGTTTCTATTGTGATAGGCAGCCCCATCTCTTCCACAGGCGTTGTCAGGTTGCGTGCAATATCAGAGGCAAGCGCTTTTAGGGGAGAAATATAGAGCGTGTGGATGCCCTCAAACGGGGTCTCAGCTAAATCAATCAGTGAGGGCAAAAAACCAGACAAGGTCTTGCCTGCCCCTGTGGGAGCAATCAGCAGGGTTGATTTTTGTGATTGCCAATTGTCAATAATCGCCAATTGATGCGTATGCGGCTGCCAGCCCTTTTGAGTGAACCAATGGTGAAACGCTTGTGGTAACAGCGCAGATGGCGTGGCAGGCGATAAGGACATATGATTTATTTTACACTATGGTATCTTTCATGTTCCAATGTGACTTAGCGCTCGTATGAAGTCACGTCTAGTCTTTGATAAAGAAAATACCCCTAACTATCTTGCAGGAGTAAAATACTGATGATTGATCTGTATTTTTGGCCAACCCCAAATGGTTTCAAGGTTTCTATTGCCTTAGAGGAGATGGGGCTAAGCTATAAGACTCACCCCATAAATATCGGCAAGGGTGACCAGTTTCAACCAGAGTTTTTGGCCTTTTCACCCAATAACAGAATGCCTGCGATTATTGATGAAGACGGCCCTGATGGCGCGCCGGTAAGCGTGTTTGAATCTGGCGCTATCTTACTCTACCTTGCCAAGAAAACAGGCCAGCTTATGCCGCAAGATGCCCGCCTGCAAATTGAGGTTAGTGAATGGCTGATGTGGCAAATGGGCGGCTTTGGCCCCATGCTTGGGCAAGCGCATCATTTCATCAAATATGCCAAAGAAGACGTGCCTTATGGCATCATGCGTTATGGTAATGAAGCTAACCGCCTTTACGGCGTGCTAGATAGACGCCTTGAGGGACGTGAATTTATCGTTGGTGATGATTTGACTATTGCCGATATTGCAATCCTGCCTTGGACGAAAACATATTTTAATCAGAATGTTGATATTGATTCCTATCCGAATGTGAAGGCATGGCGCAGGCGTCTTATGGATAGAGAGGCCTTCAAGCGCGGCTATCAAGTGGGGGCGGAATGGAAGCAAGACCTCTCACAGCTAAAAGGGGCTGAATTTGATAAGGTCTTTGGTTTAAAATAGTGGCCAGAGCATCACGAAAATAAGAACAAAAGAGGTCAAGATGATAAGTGAATGGGCCTATCCACGCCCAGAAGGGCTCTATATTGCGCCTCTTGACGCTTATATTGACCCTGTCCGCCCTGTGGCGCGCGCACTTATCACCCATGGTCATGCTGATCATGCACGTGCTGGTCATGGGCAGGTGATTGCGACAAGTCAAACGCTTGATATTATGGGCCTGCGCTATGGCACAGATTTTACCGAAAATGCCATCGCCCTTGATTATGGCCAAATGCGCTCAGAAGGGGCGGTTCAAATCACAATGGCCTCAGCTGGTCATGTGCTTGGTTCAGCTCAAATTGTCATAGATTATCAAGGTAAAAGGCTGATAGCCGCAGGGGATTATAAACGAAAATATGACCCCACAGTTACACCTTTTGAGGTGGTGCCATGCGATGTGTTCATTACCGAAGCTACCTTTGGTTTGCCTGTTTTTACCCATCCTGACCCTATGGCTGAGATAGAAAAATTACAAAATACCCGCGCTCTTTTTCCGCACCGCTCATGCTTTATTGGCGCCTATGCACTTGGCAAGGCACAACGTGTAATAAGTTTATTACGTCTTTCAGGCTATGATGCGCCGATTTATATTCACGGTGCCTTGCGTGCTTTGTGTGATTATTATGAAACGCAAGCTGTGGCGCTTGGCACTTTATTACCATTGCCAGAAAAGCCACGCGGCGGGGCGAATAAAGAGCTTGCGGGACAAATTATTATCGGCCCACCTTCTGCCATAGGAAGCCCTTGGGCGAATAGATTGCCTGATCCTATTATATGTTTTGCCTCTGGCTGGATGCAGGTCAAAGCCAGAGCACGTCAACGTAGCGTCGAAGTGCCCCTTATTTTGTCCGATCATGCTGATTGGACAGATATCTTGCAGACAATTGAGGATGTGAACCCAAGCGAAGTATGGGTGACACATGGCAATGAAGAGGCCTTATTATATCACCTTGCCAAACAAGGGCGTGATGCAAAGGCGCTGGCAATGGTAGGGTTTGAGCGTGCCGAAGGAGATGAAGGGTGAAGGCGTTTGCAACCATGCTTGAAAACCTTGTCTTCTCACCGGGGCGTAATGCAAAATTGGCCCATTTGGTGGCATGGTTGCGCAGCAATTCAGGCGATAGTCGCGGCTTTGGCGTTGCGGCTGTTACAGGTGATTTATCGCTGCCTCATGTCAAAGGAAAGATGATACGAGACCTTGCTGCTTCTGCAAGTGATGAGACCTTATTTGCGCTATCTTATGACTTTGTGGGCGATTTGGCAGAGACAGTCTCATTATTGTGGCCACAAGATCACAGCCATAATGACACTGATTTTGCGCTTGGTGATATTGTTCGGCAAATCCAAGGTGCAACGCGAAAAGAGGCAGAAGCGATTATGCGCTTTCACCTTGACCGCTTGGATCAAACACAAAGATGGGCCTTGCTAAAATTAGCGACAGGTGGTTTGCGGGTTGGGGTCTCAGCGCGCCTGATGCGTATTGCGCTTGCCCAAGCATTTGATCAAAAGGTTGAGGATATTGAGGAAATTTGGCCCTTGCTATCCCCGCCTTATGAGCCGTTATTTGACTGGCTAGAAGGGCGTGCGATGCGTCCCAAATCAGAAGGCAAGGCTGTTTTTAAACCATTGATGCTTGCCAACCCGCTTGAAGAGGCTGATAGACAGAAGCTTGCTCTTAGTGATTATCAGATAGAGTGGAAATGGGATGGCGCGCGCGTGCAGCTTGTCTCTGCTGAGGAAGGGGTGCGCCTGTTCTCGCGTTCAGGTGATGATATATCAGCCGCCTTTCCTGAGATGGTCATAGACCCGTCATTTAAAGGCGTGCTAGATGGCGAATTGCTTGCAGGTACGCCTGCCTCATTAGGCTCATTTAATGATTTGCAACAACGGCTGAATCGCAAAAAGCCATCTGGTAAATTTATCACAGAAAACCCTGTTTTTATCAGATGCTATGACATCTTGATGCAAGGTGGGCAAGATTGCCGCCATTTGCCCCTCCAACAAAGGCGCGTGATGCTTGAAACGCTTATGGGCACAATAGATGATGAGAGGCTTGATTTATCTGAGATGATAGCGGCTGATAGGTGGGAGGCACTGGATGAGATGCGCACCAATTGCCGGGCCAATAGCCTGATTGAGGGCGTGATGCTTAAGCAAAAATCATCGACCTATCAGTTGGGGCGGATAAAGGGGCAATGGTATAAATGGAAGCGTAATCCCTTTTATGCTGACCTTGTGATTATGTATGCCCAACGTGGCCATGGAAAGCGCTCGTCCAAATATTCCGATTTCACCTTTGGTGCTTGGCAAGACACAGAAGACGGCCGTGTGATTGTGCCAGTGGGGAAAGCCTATTCCGGGTTTACCGATGCAGAATTACAGAAATTAGATAAATTTGTCCGTGATCATACGATTGCGAAATTTGGCCCGGTCAGAGAGGTTGAACAAAAGCTTGTGATTGAGGCTGCTTTTGATTCTATTCACCACTCCTCACGCCATAAAAGCGGTGTGGCAATGCGCTTCCCGCGCTTTCATGCTATTCGATGGGATAAAGACCCAGAAGAGGCAGATACGCTTGATAGTCTGAGACGCTTAATCAGCTAGCTTTGGCGTTTGGCATCTGTTTTACAACGTTGTGAGCAATAGCGGATATTATCCCAATCACGCGCCCATTTTTTACGCCATGCATAAGGCTTTTGACACATCTCGCAAATTTTCTGCGGCAAATCACCTTTTTTGACCATTTTTGCCATGATTTGCTAACCCTTTGCGCTATTGCCACTCCCCTGCATCATTAGGCAGGCTTTTCCTCACCCTCATATATAAGTGTGCAGTTGTTAAAGACGACCTGTTCAAACAAAGATTCTTTGCAATGGTGCCATTCTGGTTTGCCTTTGCCAGAAAACCCATCGCGCCAAATAATGGCAATGCCGAGTATGATAAGCAAAATATAGAGAATATTGCGGTTTTTGAGCATAAAACGAGCCTTTCAAAAATAGGAGAGCCTTAAAATGCGCTTGGGTTATCCCAATCAAACAGATGGTCAACCATATCCTCATCAGTGACGTCACTCTCAGAGGTAACATGGCCGGCAACACAATGGTTGGCGTCAATCATCGCCTGCTTATGCCCTACACGAAGCGGGTGCCATTGGGGTAATTTGCGTCCCTCATGCAATCGGCGATAGGCACAGCTCTCTGGCATCCAATGAACCTCATCAAGCTTATCAGGGGTCAGGATAACACAATCTGGCACGAGGGACTTTCGATTCTGATAATCGGTGCATTGTGCTGATTTTGTACAAAGCAATTTGCAAGAGACATCTGTGTAATAGATGGCCCCTGTATCTGCATCTTCTAGCTTCAATACACAGCATTTTCCACATCCATCACATAATGATTCCCACTGCTCTTGTGTCATATCTGTGAGGGCAACTACTTCCCAAAATGGCTTTTCTGTTGGCATAGCTTTTTCAAATAGTTCTCGGCCTTATCTTGGATATAGGCACGGTTTGAGGGGGCGTTATCTCGTCTTTTGATAAGTTGTATCTGATAGACAACCCCTTCATCAAGGCGGAAATAATATTCGCAAGCCGTCAGATAGAATAACCACATACGGTAAAAGCGCTCATCATAATATGCCACAAGCTGCGCTTTATGCGCCTCGCACCTCGTGCGCCACGCCTTCAAGGTTTCAGCATAATGATTATGAAGACATTCCACATCAGCAATATGCAGGTCAGTTTTAGATAAAGCATCTGATAAATCTGCCAAAGTTGGAATATAGCCGCCGGGAAAGATATATTTGGCAATAAAAGGTGCTGTATAAAGACAGGCTTGGCGCTTACCAATGGTGTGAATGACAGCTGTGCCATCATCTTTTAAACAGCGTGACACCATTTGAAAATAGTCAAGAAATGATTTCCGCCCCACATGCTCTAACATCCCCACAGATATGATATTATCATAGCGAGATGTCTCATCACGATAATCTTGTAAGGCAAAGGATAGCCTATCGCCATCGGTGCGCTTTTGGACCACATTCCTGGCATAGGCTAATTGGTTTTCACTCAAAGTGATGCCATGAACTCTAACATTTTTTTCCAAAGCAGATAGCCCATAGGCAAGCTCGCCCCACCCGCAACCAATATCAAGGATGTGTGCGCCTTCATGGATGCGTAATTTTGCGGCAAGCCGTGCTATCTTATTGTGTTGTGCTTCGTCGAGCGTGTCTGATGCGCTGGCATAATAGGCGCAGCTATATTGGCGGCGTTCATCAAGAAAACACGCATAGAGTGCGTCTGTTAAATCATAATGATGGGCAACATTCTTTTTTGCTGCCCCGCGATTAATGGCTTGTGACAGGCGGGCTTTCAGATTGCCAATTTTCGTTGTGATTTTACCAAAGGCAGTGCTGGCTAAATGCTGTTTATTGGAAAAGAGAAAAACAATAAAATCATCAAGGCTCGTATCTTGTAATATCAGCTGCTCATCCATATAGGCTTCAGGGAAACCAAGCTCAGGGTTAAGGGCAAGCTTGCGCAAAATGCTCTCATCTTTTAGGCAGATTTGCACATAAGGCCCCTCATGTGTGCCTTGTGCAACAAGCCGTTTGGTCTGCTTGCGCGCATTGTCAAATGATATGCTCAAGCAACCATGGCTGATAAATTTGGCGAGAAGTGTAAAATAAATGGAAGAGGGGCGTTGTGACATTTTGAGAATGACCTCATGAATAGTTCTACCTACATTTGATGACCTCTCTAGTATTTTTTATGTTAATCTTTTCGTGCAAAGACTTTATGAAACGCATAAATGGCACAGCGATAATAATGTGATGAGACAGCGCAATGCGTAAGGCACAAGAAGATGATGATATAGTTGGCTTGCCAGATGTGCAGGTGTCACTTGATGGTGATGTGCTTGTCTCTCATTCTTATGATGATATTTATTTCCAGCGTGATGTTGGGCTTGAAGAGACGAGTTATGTCTTTTTGGAAGGTACAAAGCTTGCAAAAAGGCTTGCTCATACTGGTCATATCACCATTGCCGAGACAGGCTTTGGGACAGGGTTGAATTTCGTTGCCGCCTGCGCCTTGCGTGATAGGGTGAACCCTGCCTGCCACATTGACTATATCAGTTTTGAGCTATGCCCTTTACCCGCAGAGTATATTACGGCTGCCCATAAGCCCTATGGGGAGATCACAGCCTATTCAGCGGGCTTGTGCGCGGCCTTGCCGCCACGATGGCCAGGTTATCACAAGCGCATTTTGGATAAGGGAAAAACCCATTTGCATTTGTATTATGGCGATGCGTATCAGCTGTTATCGCACTGTGATTTCGCAGCAGATATTTGGTTTTTAGATGGCTTTAACCCTGCCAAAAATCCCGAATTATGGCATGATAGTCTATTTGATGAAATAGCCCGTTGTAGTGCCAAAGGGGCCATGCTAGCCACCTTTACTGCCGCTGGCATTGTGAAAAGAGGGTTAAGGCAGGCAGGCTTTACCCTTCATGTGCGCAAAGGCTTTGGCCGCAAAAGAGAGATGATCGCTGCGCAATTTGGCGAACAAGATCACACAGCCTCACCACCAAGCCATAAAGATAAAACAGCCCTTATCATAGGCGGGGGTATTGCAGGTGCAAGCCTTGGCTATGCCCTATCACAACGCGGCATAGCGGCAACCATCTTAGAAAAAGAGGGGCATATTGCGGCGGGGGCATCTGGCAATGGGGCGGCTATGCAATCAGCGCGCCTTCGTGTGCATAATGACGCGCCGGGGCGTTTGTCAGTGGCGTGTCTATCCTATGCGAAACAGCTTAGCGAACAAGCTGATGTGATTGCCCATCATGGGGCAATCACCTTAAATAATCGTGATAAGGATCAAAAGCGGCTTGATAAATTGGCACAAAGCGGATGGCCAGATGATTTATTTCAAGCGCTAGATGCCACACAAGCCTCTGAATTAATCGGCATAGAGACAAATCGGGCAGGGGATTATCAGCCCGCTAGCGCTGTTATAAAGCCAGCAGTGCTCACCACATATCTTAGCCGTAATGCCACCATTCGCACCAATTGTGAGGTTGTGAAATGGAAGCCGCTTGAACAGGGGCATGAAGTAACACTCACATCAGGTGAGCGGCTTGTGGCAGATTATGTCTATCTTGCCAATGGGGCGTCTTTGCCTGCCTTTTTGGCACAAAATGAT
>WTHV01000146.1 GCA_011525265.1 Alphaproteobacteria bacterium
TTATCTGATGTGGCCATAAGCGCTATGATGGTTTGCGTGCTTGAATACCTTGTTCGGTCAAGCGCGGCATAATCTCAACAAAATTGCAGGGGCGGTGACGATAATCAAGCTGATGGGACAGCAAATCATCCCACGCATCACGGCACGCAGATGGCGAGCCTGGTAGCGCAAATAAATATGTGCCACCTGCTACACCTGCCAATGCACGGCTTTGCAAGGTTGAGGTGCCAATCTTTTGGAAAGATAAAAAGCGGAACATCTCACCAAAACCCTCTATTTCTTTGTCAAATACCTCACGAAAAGCCTCTGGTGTCACATCACGACCAGTCAGGCCTGTGCCGCCGGTGGAAATAACAACATCAATTGTCTTATCAGCTATAAACCCTTGTAGAGCGGCAATGATATCTTGCGCCTCATCCTTGACAATCACCCTATGCGCTAATTTATGCCCTGCCTCAGATAGGCTCCGGACAAGCAAATCACCAGATTTATCATCATCTTGCGTACGGCTATCAGAGACCGTCATCACGGCTATCGAGACGGGTACAAAATCGCGTGTCATATCAAGTCCCATAGTCATGCGCCTCCTATTGCGTTATCGTGCCATCATCTTGCACAACTTGCGAGATGAAATAGCCACCCGATTGATTGCTTTTTCCTGTGACAAGTGCCTGAATGGCAAGTGTCTGCTGATTAAATTGGGTGCGATACATCCATAAATTTGTCAGAACACCTTTGACATAGGTGCGTGTTTCTCTGGCAGGGATTGATTCAATAAACAGCATGACATCATCTTTGTGATTCATCTTCTTTAGCCATTTATTCAAATTGCCAGGACCTCCATTATAAGCAGCCAACATCCGTGCCACATTATTATCTATCAGAGGTTCATTCAGCAAATGCTGAATATATTGCTGACCTAATGAGATATTAAAATTCGGGTCATATAATTTGTAGCGCTCACTATTTCGCAATTTGCGATTCTTGGAAATAAACGCAGCTGTGGCTGGCATAATCTGCATCATCCCAGCGGCCTTAGCACGGCTTTTCGCGCCAGCAGAAAACCCTGATTCTTTGCGAATAATGGCAAAGACAAGCGCCTCATCAACATACAGATCTGTGGCAAGGTTTAAACGTGGATAAAGCCCACCTAAAATTTCCTCACCTGTCTGATAGCGATGATAATCAGAGACACGGAAAGCCAAATCAGCCATCCCATTATCCACCGCAAAACCAATTAATTCACGGCGCAAAGCCTCAGGCATTTCATCATAAAGATAGCGTATTTCTCTGGAAGCCTCATAGTGATTACCTACCTGCAACATCGCGAGCGCACGCTTGCCCCCTCTTGTGCGCAGCAACCAGCCAAGCAGATCATCTTGTGCCTCTGGCAGGCTGAAATCAAGGTGATTTGTCTGACCTGTAATTTGCATGGCCATCACGCCATAAAAACTAGTGGGGTAATTGAGCGCAATATCCAAATAGGATAGCGCAACGGATGCATTGCCTTCTTTCATAAATGAACGATAAGACCAATAAGCCGCACCAGCACGCAAAATATCAGGCGCGTCTTCTATCTCTGCAAGAGTTGTGAAAAAGCTTTTTGCCAGCTCATATTGCCCTGAGCGCCAGGCACCAAGACCGCCTGCCCAATAGCCCATCCATGCCTTATCACGTGCCGCACCAATCGCATGACGCGCTGTGCGGATAGCTTTTTGATCAAGGCCGAAAATAAAATAGGCATGCGCAATTTCACCACGCAATTGGCCTTCTTCAACTTTGGTCAAATATTTCAATGTGGCTTTATCGGATAGATAGGCATTGCCGGCTGTTGGCGCACGGCTTCTGATATAGCGCCGGACTTTTGAAGCAATAGCCCGTGTTTGACGTGGCGAGATACGCCCTGCATTTGAGGCTGGAATTCGCGCACGATAGCTATGGAGTTCAGAATGCCCAATACCGTTTAAATAGCCCTTTTTTGGCGCAGCGGGTGATGGCGCATTTTTTGGTTTACGCTTTTTCGCAAGCCAGCTAATCCGGCTAGCGGCAGGGTGATCATTATAATAACTCAACCAATTTGACAGCTCTTTAAAGCTTGAGCGCCATGCCGTGGGGTGCAAATATTTTTGTGAAAGAACATGACCCATCAATAACGGGTTTTCTACATCAGCAATAATTGTTGCCGCCTGCTTTAATTTGCCAGCCTCTTGTAAATCGAAAATATCCTGATAACGGGTAACATCCGCCTGTGATAACACACTCATCCGTGGATCGCTTGTTGCCGCGCGTGCCTGAGGAACAAAGACCTGTGAGATAGCTAGAAACCATAAGCAAGATAGCAAAAACGCTATCTTAAGCTGACCTGTGAGATGAAAAAATCGCGAGAGATAATGCGTCACAGTAAAATGCCTTGCAAGAATGATCAAAAAGATAGAGCGTCAATTTAACAACGTCATTTATGCGGTAATCACAGCGCTATTTCAAGCGCCCTTTTCACCTGATCATTCCCCGTAATCATGTAAGGGGCTTATTTCATCGACCCACTTCAAGGGCTTTACGCCGCACGGCAACCAAATCTTTAAAGGCAAATGCTTTATGATGCGGCGCACGCAACAAATACCCCGGATGCAAACAAGCCATAAGCGGCGTGCCAGACAACCCATAGGTCTTTGACTCATAGCTATGGAACTTACCGCGTAATTTCATAATGCCCTCAGATG
>WTHV01000095.1 GCA_011525265.1 Alphaproteobacteria bacterium
GTCGCAAAGGCCTGTGGTCTTGTGCCAGATTTGCCAACCCATCTATCAGATTTGATGGATAGGGAAGAGCGATTTGAGGTTGTCGAAAATGATTTGGCAACTGTGCAATCTCATCTCAAAGCCACAAGGCGCGGCGCATGAGTGTAAGATTATCAACCCTGTCAAATGGCCTGACTGTTGCAAGCCTGACAATGGCTGGCGCGCATTCTGTGAATGTCGGCATTTGGATTAAGGCAGGTGGACGTGACGAGCTTGCCTCAGAACATGGCATTGCCCATATGCTAGAACATATGGCTTTCAAAGGCACAAAGCGGCGCTCATCTAAAGAGATTGCTGTTGAGGTTGAATCTGTTGGCGGCTATATGAACGCGCATACAGCGCGCGAAGAGACAGCCTATTATATTCGTATCTTGCCAGAGCATATGCCTTTGGCTGTGGATGTGTTGTTTGATATTCTTAACCATTCCACCATGCCAGATGAAGAGATTGAGCGTGAGCGTGGGGTGATTTTACAAGAAATAGGCCAGTCACTTGATACGCCTGATGATGTGGTGTTTGAGAATTTCTCAGCTGCCTCTTATCAAGGTCATAAGCTTGGTGATTCTATTCTTGGTACGGCAGAGAGTGTGAAGGGCTTTTCAAGACAAGATCTTGAAGGGTTTATGGCACGCTATTATGGTGGTGAGCAGATGCTATTAGTCGCTTCTGGTGCGGTTGAGCATGATGCGCTTGTCTGTGAAGCAGAGCGCCATATCAAAGATGTCCGCTCTGCTATTACCCCGTCTCGTGATAAGCCGCTATGGACGGGAGGGCGCATTATTGAGACACGCCAATTAGAGCAAAGTCATGTTATTGCAGGCTTCGCTGCCCCTGCGGCAACAGATAGTGATCGCTATGCATTGATGCTCTTATCAAACCTTTATGGGGGCGGGATGGCGTCTCGTCTGTTCCAACAAGTGCGCGAACAGCGTGGTCTTTGCTATTCGATATTCTCTTTTGCACAGATGTTCTCAGATGCCGGTGTGTTTGGCATATATGCCGGCACAGCCGCAGAAGATGTGAATGAGATGCTTACTGTCTCAAGCGCCGCCTTGCAAGATATGAAACATGATATGAGCGATGAAGAAATAGAGCGTGGTAAGTCACAAATGCGCGCCTCTATTTTGATGGGACAGGAATCTGTTTCTGGCACAACAGAAGCGATTGCACGCCAATTATTACTCTTTGGGCAGGTACGCTCAGCAGAGGAAGTCGCACATAGTGTTAGCCAGCTGACCAAAGATGATGTCGTGCGTATCATTGGCCGACTGACAGATGATGTGGCACCTGCGATCAGTGTTATCGGCCCAAGTGATAAAGTCATGGGCAATGATCAGCTGAAAAGCCTCTTATCCTAGGCTGAGCCTGATTTGGGTGAGAGTGTTGCCGCGTTAAAACCAGCAAGGGCAAAGCATTTATCCCATAAGGCCTCTGGCGGTGTGTGAAAGATAAATTCCAGTGAGGCGGTTGTGTGGAACCATAGCCCCTCACGCAATTCTGATTCTAATTGGCCCTTATCCCAGCCAGCATAGCCAAGCATGATCCGGTGATGGCTCGGGCCTGTGCCTGCCGCAATCTCATTAATCATAGAGAGCTGTGTACTCATACCCATATCTGAGCCAACGGGGAGGGAATCTGGAAGCATCTGATCAGAAGAATGCATAACAAAGCCACGCCCACTTTCAACAGGCCCACCAGCATAAATCGGCACATCCCCGTCAAAAAAGGCTCTTTTTAGCTGAAGCTTTTTGCGCAAAGAATTAAGGTCAAGATGGGGCATCACCTTGTTGATAACGAGCCCCATAGCCGCCTCATTATCATGCTGACACATCAGAATAACAGATTGCTTGAAGCGCTCATCATCCATATGCGGCATTGCAACAAGCAATTGGCCACGAATAGAGTTCAAAATTTCAACATTTTTGGTTATCATATTGCTATCATCCATCAGCGCTTAGACTAGCCAGTCATGTGGCCTATTAAAGAGCGATTCAGACTTAGACGCAATGTAAGAGCAATAAAAATGCGATTTATGACCATTCTCATTATGCTGCTAGCCAGTTTTGCTGTGTCTTTTAAAGCACAAGCTGCTGAGAGCGCATGGTTTGAGCATGAGTTTGTGAAAATGCGACTCATCAGTGCCAGTGAAACAGCAGGTGAGAGTGGGGATTTATCGCTTGGCCTTGAAATGCAGTTAAAAGAGGGCTGGAAGACCTATTGGCGCACGCCAGGTGATGCTGGTCTTCCGACGCAAATTTTTGTTGATCCTATTGCCATGGCTGGCACAGTTGCAAAGCTGCACTATCCAACACCAAAGCGCTTTTCATTATTTGGCCTTGATACATTTGGCTATGGGACGCGCGTGATTTTGCCCCTTGATATGCGCCTAGGTGCGGCATTTCAGGCACAGAACATTACCCTTACAGTCGAAGCACTTGTTTGTTCTGATATTTGTGTGCCTGTTCAAGGGCCTTTATCTCTGTCACTTGAAAAAGGGCCATTACGCCCCTCAATCTATAGCCAAGAGCTTGCAAAAATCCGCGCGCTATTGCCGAAGCAGACAGATAATTTTGCTGCCCTATCATTGGCTGATAAGACGCAAGACCAAGAGGGGCAAGGGCATTTACTTGTCACACTTAACCAGCCAATGACTGTGAAAGATATCCTTGTTGAAGGGCTGGTAGGTGCTAGTTTTGCCGCACCAGAGGCATTATCAGATAGGCGCTATCTTTTACGTCTTATTGGCGGGCAGGTGAAGCCGCAAAAGGGTGATGACATTGTGCTGACCATTGATGGGGCAGATGCTGATTTTGAGGTCTCAGCCACAATAGGGCAGGCAAGCTCTGTCTCTAATTATGAGCAGGTAACACAGACAGCAGCGCCCTCCTTGCCATTCTGGCTGATTGCTTTTTTGGGTGGTGTTATTTTGAATTTCATGCCGTGCGTCTTGCCTGTGCTGTCCTTGAAACTAGCATCCCTCATCTCGATGGGGGGACAAAAGCCGGCTTATGTTCGGGTAAGGTTTTTGACAAGTGCCGCAGGTATTATCAGCTCCTTTGTTCTGATTGCAGTATTTTTGTACGCCCTTCGTGCGCTTGGTGGGCAAGTGGGATGGGGCATCCAATTCCAAAGTCCGCTTTTCCTTGGGGCATTGCTCCTTATCACAGCGCTATTTACCTTATCATTATTTGAGGTTGTGCATTTGCGCACACCTGCCTTTGTGCAAGCATTTTTGCCGCGCAGGAACACGCCATCTGATGCGCCTGATAGGCCGCGTGAATTAGCAGGTGATTTTGGGGCAGGGATGCTTGCGACCATATTGGCAACCCCTTGTTCAGCACCCTTTGTTGGTACCGCTATCTCCTTTGCCCTCTCTCAGTCAAATGCGGTGCTTTTTGGTATGCTTATCATGATGGGGCTTGGGCTTGCCTTGCCATGGTTGCTTGTGGCATTAGCACCGCAGATGGTGCGCTTTTTGCCAAAGCCAGGGGCATGGATGGGCAAGCTGCAAAAAGCACTTGGTGTATTGATGGCGCTGACGGTTTTATGGGTGGGAAGCCTGTTCTATCATGCTATCTCATCTGTGCAAATAGACGAGGATACCGCTGGTTGGTCAAGCTTTGATAAGGCTATTTTGGCATCTCATATTACCGAAAATAAAACCATATTAGTCGATGTCACAGCTGATTGGTGCATTACCTGCAAAGCCAATAAAACACTTGTGCTTGATACCAAGGCGGCGCGTGCGTTATTTGATGCGTATGATGTTATTTTACTACGTGCTGATTGGACGCGCCCTGATGAGGCAATCGCTGATTATTTGGCCGCCAATGGTCGTTTTGGAATCCCATTTAATATCGTCTATGGGCCTGCCGCAAACGCAGGTATCGCTTTGCCAGAAATCCTCACCATCAATACACTGAAAAAGGCATTTGAGGCAGCAAACCGCTAGGCCTATCGGTGCGTAAAATAGAGCAGAGAAACACCAAGATAACTTTGTCGAAAGGACAAAAGAATGAGCCTTGAAATTGGTCAAAAAATCCCATCAGCTGAACTGCACGTCAAGGACGCAGACGGGATTGATGTGTTTGAAACAGTCGCTGGTTTTGCGGGCAAAAAGATCGTCGTCTTTTCTGTGCCAGGCGCCTTTACGCCAACCTGTTCCATCAAACATTTGCCAAGCTATCTTGAACATTATGAGGCGTTAAAAGACGCTGGTGTTGACGAGATTATCTGCCTGTCTGTTAATGATGCGCATGTGATGTATGCGTGGGGCCTTGACCAAAAGGTCGGTGATAAAATTACCATGCTAGCTGATAGTGCAGGCGATTTTTCACAAGCATTGGGTCTTGCTGTTTATATGGGGCCTGTCATTGGTACAAGAGCGTCACGAAGTGCCTTTGTGGTCGAAGATGGTGTGATTACCAAGGCATTTGTCGAAGAGCCTATGGTCTATGAGGTCTCATCTGCTGAAAATGTGCTTGCAAACCTCTAGCATCTGCTAGCCTTGCTGAAGGCTTTCAGCAGCTTTTCTAGCAAGGCTATCAACCCGTTCATTCTCATCATGGCCAGCATGGCCTTTGACCCAGCGCCATTCAATCTGATGGCGCTGTGTTGCTTCATGAAGCTGTTGCCAGAGGTCTTGGTTTTTTACAGGCTGTTTGCTTGCCGTCTTCCAGCCACGTGCAACCCACCCTTCAAGCCAGTCATTAATGCCTTGAATAACATAACGGCTATCTGTGGTAAGGATAATATGTGAGGGCTTTTTCAGCTCGTTCAGCGCAAAAATAGCGGCTGATAGCTCCATCCGATTATTGGTCGTATCTGCCTCAGAGCCGCTTAATTCTTTTTCATGCCCACGCCAACGCAATAAAGCGCCCCAACCACCAGGTCCGGGATTGCCAAGGCATGAACCATCTGAAAATATCTCTACAATATCATCTGACATCAGATATCTCCACCCTACCATAACCCATAGGCAGATGCGCCTGTCACACGCGAATGAAAGCGGATTTTACCCCAATATTCCATGGGGTCATGTGGTTTCACCAATGCCTCTTTGGGGGTGTTAATCCAGTCATAAAGGCGGGTGAGGAAAAACCGAATGGCAGAGCCTGTGCAGAGGATAGGAAGCGCTTCTATCTCTGCCGCACCCAAAGGGCGAACAGATTGATAGCCGGCAATCAGTGCGGCTGATTTTGTGATATTGAAACTGCCATCTTTCTCAAAGCACCAGCTATTAAGGCAAATGCTCAAATCATAGGCTAAGATATCTGTGCAAGCGAAATAAAAGTCAATGACACCAGTCAGCTCATCGCCGACAAACATGACATTATTAGGGAATAGGTCAGCATGAATCGTGCCAATAGGCAGATTATCTGGCCAACGGTCAATAATATCGCTCACAAGGTCTTTGGTCTGCGCGCGCAACTGAGGTGGCAAATCCTCAGGGTCACGATCGATAGAGGCTAATAAAGCCTGCCAGCTATCAGGCCCAAGCGCATTCGGGCGCGTTTGTGTGAAATCAGCTGTTTTCACATGCATCTCAGCCAATATCTTACCAAGCTTCTCACATTGCTTTGCCGTGGGGCTGCGATAAGAGACACCATCAAGGAAGCTAAATATCGCGCCAGGACGCCCTGCAAGGCGTTGCAACACGTTACCGCCGCTATCAGGGATAGGCAGGGGACAATTAACGCCAGCAGCGCTCAAATGCTGTTTTAAGCCCATAAAAAAGGGCAGGTCAGCTTCATTTGTGCGCTTCTCATAAAGGGTGAGGATAAAATTATTCTGATCGGTGCGAAGAAGGAAGTTTGAATTCTCCACCCCCTCGGCAATACCAGCCAATGACAGCAATTGGCCAATATCATAGCGGTCGAGAAGGTCGATAATCTCTTGGTCTTCAATTGTGGTATAAACAGCCATCTCTCACAGTGCCCTTTTTGCTATTTGGTCAAAAGTGATGGTAGCTTAAAGGTCAAATTCTCAGCGATGAAATTCTGATGCTCAATCTGCAATTCAAACCGCGTTGATAATTTGGCAATCACCTCATCCACTAAAACCTCAGGTGCGGATGCACCAGCAGATAGACCGATGGTCTGCGCATCATCGAGGATAGATAAATCAAGCGCATCAGCATCTGCAATAAGCTGTGACTCTGCCGCACCCCCATTTCGTGCCACTTCGACAAGTCGCTTTGAGTTAGACGAATTCTCTGCCCCTATAACAAGGAAAAAATCAGTCTGAGGTGCAAGCTCTTTGACCGCTTGTTGGCGGTTGGTTGTGGCATAGCAAATATCTTCCCCTCGCGGGCCTGAAATATCAGGAAAGCGGTGCTGTAGGGCAGATATGATTTGCCCTGTATCATCCACAGATAAGGTTGTTTGTGTCGCAAAAGCCAGTTTCGCATTGGCCGGTGGCTCGACGGTGAGCGCATCTTCGAGCGTCTCAATGAGAGTCATTGAGCCTTCTTCAACTTGACCCATTGTGCCAATGACCTCAGGGTGGCCAGCATGGCCGATAAGAAAAATGTGATGACCTTGTTTTTCATGGCGTTCTGCCTCGATATGTACCTTGGTCACAAGCGGGCAGGTGGCATCAAGCGCAATCATATTCTCATCTGCTGCGCGTTCATGCACAGACTTTGCCACACCATGTGCAGAGAAAATCACAGGTGCGCCAGTTGGCACCTCATCAAGCTCTTTGACAAAGACAGCGCCTTTGGCGGCTAAATCACCAACCACACGCTTATTATGCACAATCTCATGTCGTACATAGACAGGGGCACCATATTTTTCTAGTGCGACCTCAACAATGCGGATGGCGCGGTCAACGCCGGCACAAAAACCACGAGGTGCGGCGAGTATTAATGTCTTTTTTAACTTGTCCATAGTGCTCTAATTGCGCGATAAGGGTATAGGTGTCAATTCTATGATATCATAATCATACGCTTTTGGCAGACAAATGAGGATATGTCTATGCGCTTTCAATCGATATCATCACCACTAGTGCTTGCCACAGCCGTAATCGGCGTGCTTGGCGCTTGTTCGACCTTTGAGCCAGATTACTATAATTGTGATTCGCGGGTTACAAGTTATGCTGAGGGTGTTCGTTCTAGCCTTACAACACAAAATACAGGCCAAGATGTGGAAGTGCGTCTTAATGGTGTGTCAGGCAAATGTTATGATGATGGCACCTCTTACGTCGCAGAGCTTGCAATTGGCTTAAAGGTCTCACGCAATGTGGGTGAAGGTGGCGGGGTTGACCCTGTGGTCGTGCCAATGGTTGCGGCTATTATTGATGCTGATGATGCGGTGCAATCAACATCAAGCTTTGTTTATACAATGCAATTCACAAGCGGTGTTCAGGATATCTATCCGCTTGTCAGACGTGAATTTTCTGTCCCGCAAGGTGGGCGTGTCATTCTATCACTTACCCCTGTGTTGCTATCGCAATAGGCGTTATCGCATTCAGGATATTAGACATAAAAAAAGAGGCCAGATGGCCTCTTTTGTTTTTGAAGATGAAGATAAGGCGCCTCTATGCTTTGAGCGAATCAAGCTGTTTCACTGAATCTTCGATAAGGGCTAGTGAGGCATCCGCATCAAGCTTTTCTGACATAACCGATTTGGCAGCTGTGATAGCAAGAGAGGCTGATTGTGCGCGAAGGTCTGCGATAACAGCGGCCTCAGCGGCTTCAATCTTCATAGCCGCTTGCTTTTCGCGGCGTGCAATAGACGCTTCTGCTTTTGCTTCAGCTGTCTTTGTGATGCGCTCTGCTGTGGCTTCTGCATTGGCCAAGATTGTCTTGGCTTCATCTGCGGCTTCACGTGCAAGGCGTTGGAACTTTTGCAATTCTGCCGCCGCTTCTTCGCGAAGGGCTTGGGCTTCTGCTAAATCTGATTCGATTTTCGCTGTGCGTTCATCAAGCATGGTGCCAATGGCTGAACCTGCTTTGCGCCATACAAGGATAACGAAAAGCGTGAAACCGACTGCTACAAAGGTTGATTCATTTATAACTGACATCTTTTTTTATCCTTTGTCCTTTAAGCGTTTGCTGCTTTAGCCGCAGCTTTAACCTGCTTTTGAACTTCTGCTTTTGTTGCCTTGACGCCGATAAGCTGTTTCACAGTATCCTGTGCGGCCTCTGTTGCAACATCATTCAGATTTGCCATAGCTTCATCGCGCATTGTGGCAAGCTTCTTTTCAGCTGTTGCCAATTTCTTAGCAAGCTTTTTAGCCATATCAGCTTCAGCAGCAGCGGCTTTATCATTGGCTGCTTTTGTTGCGGCTTGTGCTTTGTCACTTGCATCAGCTCTTGCGCTTGCAAGGGCTTTTTCATAAGTGAGCTGCATCTCTTTTGCTTCGGCGTCAGCCTCTTTCGCTTTTTCCAAATCGCCAGAGATTTTATCACGGCGCCCTTCAAGCACGGCGCTAATGCGCGGTGTTACCACATAATTCATTAATAAGAACAAAATTGTGAAAGTGATAAGCAACCAAAATAACTGATTTGGCCATGTTGCGATATCAAGCTGTGGAAGACCACCCGATGATTCACCTGCCGCGTTGGCAAGTGATGGTACTATTACAGCAAGTGGTGAATAAACCAGAGGTTTTAAAATCTGTGTCACTGACATCTGCTTATCCTGTTTATGAGCCTTGCCCTTTTGTGCTTTGTTGCTTTGCGGACAAACATAGCCTTGGACAAAATTTTAACGAATAAATGTGGCCACATATCCAAGGATAGATAGCGTGGCCACGAAATTTGGTGATCCTTTTGGATTCTAATTTCTTAGAATACGAAAAGAAGCAAAAGTGAAACAACAAGCGCGAAAAGCGCGATCGCTTCAGTCAAAGCAAAGCCCAAAATGCCGATGCCGAAGACTTCGCCACGTGCAGCTGGGTTGCGAGCAATTGATGTGATTAGGCTTGAGAAGATGTTCCCGATACCTAGACCTACACCAAGAAGAGGAAGTACCGCGATACCGGCACCGATGAGTTTTGCAGCTTCTGCTTCCATTTTACCATTCCTTTGTATTGGATGTTTCGTTGCAGTTTTACCAATGGTCCGCCATGCCCAAACATGGCTATTAGACGCTAAAATCTAGTGGAGATGTAGCGCGTCATTCAAATACATACAAGTCAAAATTGTGAATAC
>WTHV01000193.1 GCA_011525265.1 Alphaproteobacteria bacterium
TGTGTCAGCTGGGCTGGGTCAATATCCCCATCTGTCGGGTCATAAAGCGCACCGTCAAGATCATGTGTCTCAACGAAAGGATAGACTTCCTGTAGCTCGTCCAAAGTCATCATCTTCATATCAATGCCGCGTGTCAGACCCATATCGCGCACATGTTCAAATTCCATCATACGATTATGAGAATGCGCCAAACGCACAGAACCTGAGACGTGATAATTCATAGGGTAATTTACGCGCTCGCCTAATTCACGATACAAATTGGTACCGTAATTTTGCATATTCATCACCGCCCAATTGGCAGAGAAGTTCGGACAGTTACCAGCCGCGTGCCATGTTGAACCAGATGTTAGCTCGTTCTTTTCCAAAAGCACACAATCTGTCCAACCTGCCAAAGCAAGGTGATATAGTGATGATACGCCAACCGCACCGCCGCCAATAATGACAACACGTGCCTGTGATGGCAGGCCTGAATTTTCAACTTGTTCACTCATCGTGGTTCTCCCTGTCGTCGAAAATAAAATGAAATTCTAATATACCGGTGGTGCGATAACCCATAGGATTACGCACACCTCATCTGATGGATTTGACCATTGCATTTCAGCATCTTTAAACCGAAAGCTATCGCCAGTTTTTAACTGATGCCATGTCCCATTAATGCATAGGTCAAATACGCCACTGATAATAAAGCCTGATTCTTCTGTGGGACGGCACACAATACCTTGCGACTTTGAATGAGGCGCAAAACTAGAGCGCAACATCTCAAAAGAGCCCGATAAATCAGGGCTAAGTAGTTCTTCGGTAAGATCACCTTCTTCGCCAATCATGCGCCTATCAGCTTTACGCTGTATCAAGCCTGCTTCTTCTGGGTCAGAGGCTTGCGGGGCTAAGAAGAAGGATAAGGGGATATCAAATAATTGGGCAAGAGAACGCAAATCAGCAATAGAAGGCGTCGAGATACCGCGCTCTACTTGGCTTAAGAAGCCAACAGATTTATCAAGCTCTTCGGCGAGTGCTTCTAATGTTAACCCACGCCCTTTACGTAACGCCCTGATATCTGCCCCAACCGAAGAGCCCTCAATCACAACAGAGGCCATCGGTTGCGTCTCTTTACTATCTAGCGCCAATTCTTTTGCCAAATTCGTTTCAGACATGATCTGTCCCACCCGTGAAAATCAGAATCACATTTTCATGGGTGTGAAATTTTGTCAATTTTTTTCATGAAAAATAAAAGGCTATGTGACGTCTTTGTTATCTGGTGCCAAATTGAGCGCCCCAAGCGCGAGCGCCACCGCACTCCACATAAAGATATTATTCCACTGTCCAAAGAAATCAGCTGAGCTTGCAATAGGCCAGAATAATCCAAATGGTACGACCCATGCCGTGGCTAGCACGACATTCTCGCGGTTCCGCCATCCAGCTTTGAACAAGGTGATAATGATTGACCATAAAAACACTGTGCCAAAAATAAAGCCGATGATCCCTGTCTCGCCTAGCATCTGAATATAGTAATTATGAGGATGAGGATGGCATTGTAAATTCGGCAAATCCCCCACAATATCGACACACATATTGCGGAAGTTCGCAGTGCCAATCCCTAGAATAGGGTTTTGCTCAAACGCCATCATGCCTGGCGCCATGGTCTTATAATAGACAGAATGATCACCTGTTGGTAGCTGTGCGATGAACGTATCAACATAGCGGTTACCAACATCAGGTGCGGCCGTAAATAACAAGACAACCGCAAGCACTTCAATGACAACAAGCCCGATATAGCGAGACCATATCGGTTTCCATAATAAGCCTGCCAACATCCCCCCACAGGCCCGGATCAAGAAATTGATACGCTCGCCCGTCATAATTGATATCAACATGGTAAAAAGAGCTACAAATCCTGCCACGCCGGCGATACGGCTTTTCATTGAGACAGCTAATGCGACCATGACGGTAAAGACTGGCAAGCCAACCTTGGCGACATAATTACCCGGCACCAAATCACCATAAGGCCAAGATAAGCGCCCGCCCTTTTGCCCTTCAATAAGCAATTCAGCTGATAAAATACCGCACATAACCAGAAGACCAAGCGCTGTTGATAGCATCATCGCATAAAGCAGACGTCTATCTGTGCCGAGCCAAAATAATGTAGCCATGGCAAATAAGGGAAACCGTATCCAGATGAACGCTTCACCAAAAGCATAGGCTGGCGCATCTGAGAGGAGGGCTGATAAAAGTGTGACAGCCCAAAAGGCAAATGCGGCACGCACCCAAAAGACAGACAACCATGCACCCTGTTTATAGATGATAGCGCGAGCGACAAACGCAAGCGCCAAAAAGGTAAGCCATAAATCAGCTGGTGAGCGTTCAATTAATAAAATAAATGGGCCCGCAAGCCAAAATATATGAAGCGCACGCGCTTTGCCACTCATCTCTGCCAAGGCTTGCTTCGCATCATGCCAAATTGTCATCAGAGCAGATTTTATTGTGGTGGTTTGCGTAAAGACCATAATTTCACATTACATCATTATTTCATTAAGTAGCGCCACCATAGGTTATTTCGAAAAGAATAACAATATTTGCTGCGACCTCGTAAGGCATCTAGCTGCTTGTATCTTGCCTTGGCAATTTTCTTTTTTGAAAAACCATTCAATTTAGCGATGACATGACAAAACAGGTCATGCTATTTGTGAAGATTATTTCATC
>WTHV01000103.1:0-11744 GCA_011525265.1 Alphaproteobacteria bacterium
GTCTCTGCCAAAGACGCTGATGTGATTGGGGACGAGCCTATCAGCTATCAAGGCGAGGTTGTGGGATGGGTGACATCTGGCGGCTTTGCACATGCATCAAATGCCTCCGTAGCACAAGGCTATGTGCGTGCTGATTTGGCAGATAAGGAAGATGGCTTGTCAATCGAATTGCTAGCAGAACATCTTGATGCCAGATTGCAAGCACAGCCCTTATTTGACGCAAATTTCAGCCGAATGAGAAGCTAAGATATAGGTTAGAGTGCGCCTTTCATCTGAAGGGCGCGCTCAAACATCACATCATCAACATTGCCGCCAGATGCCACAGCGATGACATCTTTTCCGGCAAAAGACTCATCGCCCTTTAACGCAAGCGCAGATGCCACAGCAACCGCTCCCCCAGGCTCCACCACAAGCTTAAGGTGACGCCAACAGCTTTGCATGGCACGCAAACAATCATCATCTGAAACACTAACCCCGCCTGCAAGATGGCGTTGCATGATGGGGAATGTAATATTTCCCGGGGCAGGGGTAATAATGGCATCACAAATCGAGCGCGAAGATGGGTCATTATGACAAATCGTGCCAGCCTCCAAAGAGCGTGCAATATCATCAAAATTCTCTGGCTCTGCTGAATAAATAGAAAGCGCAGGGTGGCTTTCATGCACGGCAAGTGACAGACCTGCAATCAGTCCCCCACCGCCAGCACAGCAATAAAGGGCGGCAGGAGAGATGCCTTGCTCAGCTATTTGATCAGCAATCTCAATGCCAATGGTACCTTGGCCACAAATCACAGCCTCATCATCATAGGGTTTCACCAAAATAGCGCCTCGTTCTTTCGTCAGCGCTTCGCCTATCGCCTCGCGGCTTTCGCTATAGCGATCATACAGCACGACCTCAGCACCATAGGAACGTGTAGCGTCTATTTTGGCAGTAGGGGCATCTTCTGGCATGATAATTGTCGCATGACGCCCTGTCAGACGAGAGACAAGAGCCACTGCCTGTGCGTGGTTGCCGCTTGAAAAGGCGATGATATTTTTCGCATCCTCTGGCAAAGAGAGCAGGGCATTACAGGCCCCCCGAAATTTAAAAGCGCCAATGCGTTGCAGGGGTTCTGCTTTGATAAATAAGCGAAAGCCAAGTTTGTCATTAAGCCTATCAGAGGTCAGCAAAGGTGTTTTGACCACCATATGTCTAATGCGCTGATAGGCTTGTTCTATATCGGTATAGCTAAGCATAAAACCCCCGTAAGAATAACAATAGTGCCAGTCTAATCTGTCATGGTAAAAAGGCAATCATATGTCAGCAAAAAGGCGGGCCTGTCAGTAATTGCCCCTTGTTTTGTCTGCTGTTTCACCTTATTTTGTCAGAACAATATTTCATCATGGGTGTAATCATGTCTTCACTATATAAAAATGTCGCTTTTTCAGGGGCTTACACAGCGCTTATCACGCCGTTTAAAGACGGTAAGATTGATACAGAAGCGTTTGTGAAATTGGTTGAATGGCAAATTGCACAAGGTATTCATGGGCTTGTTCCCGTTGGTACAACAGGCGAGTCACCGACTTTGAGCCATGAAGAACATGATATGGTTATCGAATTATGCGTCAAAACTGTTGCAGGACGCGTGCCTGTTATTGCTGGTGCAGGCTCTAATAGCACAGCAGAGGCGGTGCGCTTGGCCAAGAATGCCGAAGCTGTTGGTGCGGATGGTGTTTTGATTGTCTCACCTTATTATAATAAGCCGACACAAGCAGGCCTATTGGCGCATTTCACAGCTGTCGCAGAAGCTGTGTCAGTGCCAGTGATTGTGTATGATATTCCGGGTCGTTCAATCGTGATGGT
This sequence comes from Alphaproteobacteria bacterium, assembly GCA_011525265.1. GTDB lineage: Bacteria > Pseudomonadota > Alphaproteobacteria > Puniceispirillales > Puniceispirillaceae > UBA685. Next base: position 1,843 of record WTHV01000103.1, read on the forward strand.
CAATGATGATACGATGGCAAAGCTTGCCAAAGTGCCTAATATTGCGGGCGTGAAAGATGCAACAGGTGATGCGGCACGTCCTACACGTCTTCTCAATGGTCTTGGTGATGATTTTGCCCAGCTAAGTGGCGAAGATGCCACAGCATTGCCTTATCTGGCAGCTGGCGGTCATGGCTGTATTTCTGTGGTCTCAAATATCGCTCCTGCGCTATGTGCACAGATGCATGAGGCATTTGCAAAAGGTGATATTGCGACAGCACAGAAAATTAATCGTCAAATTATGCCACTTCATGATGGGATGTTTACCGAAGCAAGCCCGGGGCCGGTAAAATATGCGGCACAATTGCTTGGCTTATGTGAAGCAGATACAAGATTGCCGTTGGTTGAAATCTCTGATGCCTCAAAGCGTGTTGTCGAAGCGGCATTAAGCGCGGCAAAATTGCGCTAATTGTCAGGGATTGCCCCCTTATAGAAAGTCAGCCTTATGGCGAAAGATAAATTAATATCAGGACGTATTGCTGAAAATCGTCGTGCGCGCTTTGATTATGATATCGAGGAAACCATCGAAGCAGGGATCGTACTAACAGGTAGCGAAGTAAAATCACTGCGGACTGGTCGCGGCACATCAATTGTTGAAAGTTATGCCGGTGAGGAAAAAGGGCAATTAGCGCTCATCAACGCCAATATTCCCGTCTACCTACAAGCCCGCGACAATCACGAACCAAAGCGTATCCGCCGACTACTTGTATCAGCAAAGCAGAAAAATAAATTGCTTGGCCAAATGCGCCGCGATGGCATGACCTTGGTGCCACTTGCCCTTTATTTCAATGATAGAGGCTTGGTGAAATTGTCACTTGGTATAGCCAAAGGCCGCAAAAAGCACGATAAGCGCGAGGCCACAAAGCAACGCGATTGGAACCGTCAAAAGCAAAGATTACTTGGTTAAATTTATTGCACTGATCAGGTGCCTAATTGCCGGGCTTGTGATTGCAAATAGGCTATAACTTCATCAAACATTTCAACTGTTAAGCGGTTTGTGTTCACATTATAGCGCGAGCAATGATAGCTATCGAGCAATGTCAAATCATTGCCAAAATGATGGCCAATATCATGGCGCACAAAATGGCCAAATGGGAAATCACTGTTGCGTAGTTCAAAGGTCTTTATAAGGGCTTTATGCGCTATGCCGCCCAAGGCAAGAATAATTTTCAAATTCTTCATGCGCTTGATCTCAGGGATTAAAAACGCATCGCGGCAGGTGTTAATCTCAGCACCATTAGGCTTATTTTGTGGCGGCACGCATTTTACCGCATTGGTAATTCGGACATTATGAAGGCGCAGCGTATCATGTGCTGTTTTGCCAAATTCACCAGAGGCAAACCCATATTTATCAAGCGCCGCATAGAGTGTGTCACCGGCAAAATCGCCCGTAAAGGGGCGGCCTGTCGCATTTGCCCCGCGCAATCCAGGGGCAAGGCCAACAATGAGAATCTCTGAATCAATAGACCCAAAAGATGGCACAGCCCCATTGTGCCAATCAGGATAGGTATTACGGTGCGATTGAATGAATTTATGTAACCGCGGACATTTTTTGCAATCTATTGGAGCAACAAAATCAAGATCGGTATCAGTTAAATCAGGGCGCGGCATTTTTGCTTCGGCCTAGCTTCGTGTGATGTCATTGGCAATATCTTGCAACTCGATAAAATGATCAGCCTTACGCCTTAGCGCATCAGCTACCATCACAGGGGATGTGTTCATCGATGATACGACTGTGACTTTCACGCCTAAATCTTGTACTTCTTGCAAGAGGCGGCAAAAATCACCATCACCTGAAAACAAATAAGCGTGCTCGATGTGCGGTGCTAATTTTAACATATCAAGCGCCAATTCCATATCCATATTGCCCTTAATGCGTCGCTTTTGTGTCGCAGGATCGATAAATTCACGCGTTTGTTTCGAGACAACTTGAAAGCCATTATAGTCAAGAAAATCAATAAGTTTTCGAATAGGCGAGGGCTCATGCGCATCTGGCAGAGCTGTGTAATAATACGCGCGCACTAAATCATCTTTATCAGCAAATAATGCCAACATTTTTGAGTAATCAATATCAAGGTCTAGAAGCTTGGTTGTGGCAAAGAAGTTAGAGCCATCAATGAAGAGGGCGGATCTTTGTGGAAAAGACATTGTAAATCCTTTAAAAAATAAGTTTTGATAAATTAATTTGGTGTAATGCCAAAATTATACGTACAAAAAAACGGTGCTGTAAAGAGACTTAAACTCAGGAGAGTGTGGATGCATAAGGCGTTTGTTGCGATTGGTGGTAATCTTATCCCCGAAGGGTATGATACGCTTCAAAATGTGATGGATGATGCGCTTGCCACAATTGATGCGCTTCCTGATATCTCAGTCATAAGATGCAGCAAATGGTTTGAAACAGCACCTGTGCCTATCTCTGACCAGCCATGGTATTTAAATGCTGTTTTTGAGGTTAAAACACCGCTTGAGGCAAAGGTGCTGCTCGCAAAATTACATGAGATTGAGGCCTCATTTGGCCGTGTACGAAATATCCGTAATGAGGCGCGTATTTTGGATCTTGATGTGATTGATTATCAGGGAGAAATTCATGATGATGAGACAATTTGCTTGCCTCATCCGCGCATGCATTTACGCGCTTTTGTCCTTTTGCCTATTCAAGATTTAGACCCTGCTTGGCAGCATCCCATCATAAATAAAAGCGTTACACAATTGATTTATGAGATGCCAAGCGGGCAAGATATTCGCCTTAAAAGCTAAAAAAGCTTGCAATTTCATGGATAAATCTATATTGCAAGCCGATAGATTGTCGTCTTATCTCGAAGGAGCAAAATAATGGCACGCGTTACCGTTGAAGATTGTATCGAAAAAATTCCTAATCGCTTTGATTTGGTGCTTACCGCTGCCCAGCGCGCTCGTTCAATTCAAAAAGGTGAATTGCTAACAATTGACCGTGATAATGACAAAAACCCCGTGGTTGCATTGCGTGAAATCGCAGATGAGACAATTGACCCAGAGCGTATGCGCGATGGGATCATTAAAAACATGCAGCGCTTGAACCAAAATGAAGAGCATGAGCGTACAGCTGATGAAGCGGCAGAAATGGCGAAAATTGACCTTGATGAGATGGTCGGCGCCTCTTCTGATGAAGCTTATGGTGATGCTGGTATGCAGGTTGGTTCAGTTGACGACGCCCCATCTGAGGAAGTTTCTGGCTTTGAAGATGTTGACCTTGTCACGCTTGAGGGTGATGATTAAACCTGAAACCATTTCAGGAACCCTTTGACCTTTATGCAAAATGCATTTGAAGACCTTGTTAGCCGCATAAGAGCCTATCAGCCATCCGTGGATGAGGAACGGCTTCTTGCGGCATATGAGCTTGGCGAAAAAGCACATGAAGGCCAAACACGTGCCTCTGGTGAGGCTTATTTCACCCATCCCATATCAGTTGCCACTATCCTCGCTGATATGCATATGGACCTTGATACGATTATCACGGCCCTGTTGCATGATACGGTTGAGGATTGTGATGTGACCATCGAACAACTTGAAAAGACCTTTGGGCAAGAGGTTGCAAGTCTTGTTGATGGGGTGACCAAATTAACGCGTATCGAATTACAGTCAGAAGGCACCAAGCAGGCGGAAAACTTGCGCAAACTTGTTGTGGCGATGAGCCGTGATATCCGCGTGCTAATTGTCAAACTTGCCGATAGAACGCATAATATGCAAACCATCGATTCCTTTGCGCGTGAAGATAAAAAAGTGCGCATTGCAACCGAAACGCGCGATATTTATGCCCCGCTTGCTGAACGTATTGGCCTTACCCATATTCAAAGAGAGCTCGAAGATAGAGCGTTTGCTGTGCTTGAGCCAGAACAGCGCCAGACGATTTTAAATCGCCTTGATTTCCTAGCGGCATCAACCGAAAATGTGATTTCGCGCATTTGTCAGGAAATTCAAAATAACATTTCAAAATCAGGCATTGAATGCCAAGTCTTTGGACGGCGCAAAACGCCTTATTCTATTTGGCGCAAAATGCAGACAAAAAATATGCTTATGGAGCATCTTGCAGATGTTATGGGCTTTCGCTTAATCGTGCCATCTGCCAAAGAATGCTACACAGCCCTTGGATCACTCCATAGCTCTTATCCAATGGTGATGGGGCGGTTTAAGGATTATATTTCCACCCCAAAACGCAATGGGTATCAGTCTATTCACACAGCCGTGATTGGCCCGATGAACCGTAAAATTGAAATCCAAATCCGCACCGCAGATATGCATGATAATGCAGAGCGCGGTGTTGCGGCACATTGGTCTTATAAAGCCAAAGGGGTTGATAAGCCAGCACCTGAATTTGCGTGGTTGCAAGATTTGATGTCATTGATTGAGCTTGATACAGCGGCCTCTGATTTTGTGGAACATACAAAGCTTGAAATGTACACAGACCAAGTGTTTTGCTTTACCCCGCGCGGTGACCTGATTGCTCTGCCCAAAGGGGCAACGGCGGTTGATTTTGCCTATGCGGTGCATTCCAAAGTGGGTGATAAATGCACAGGGGTGATCATCAATCAAAAAGCGCGCCAATTAGCGACACCGCTTGAAAATGGCGACCAAGTAGAGATTATCACTGATGCGGATGCTAAGCCGAAGCCTGAATGGGAAGATTTCGTTAAGACCGGACGCGCGAAATCAGCCATTAAACGCTTCGTGCGGCAAACAGAATTTATTGAATTTAGCCGTGTTGGCCGTGCTTTGCTTGATCGGGAGTTCCGCTATCATGAAAAAGAGCTTGATGATGGGTTTGTGCTTAAAAATATGACAGTTCTTGGCGCGTCTCGTATTGAGGATGTCTATGCAGATATCGGGGAAGGTGCAAGAACCGTTAAAGACGTGTTCCATAAATTGCACCCTGAAGTTGAGCGCGAAATAGCCAGTGATAAGGCTGATCAAAGAAAAAGCGTTGATATTGCTGAAAGCTTTGATATTGCAGAAGCTGTAGATGGAATGGCGGTGCATATTGCAAAATGTTGCTATCCCTTGCCAGGTGAAGATGTGGTGGGGATTGTCACGACAGGCAAGGGGATTACGGTTCATGGTCGCGATTGTGATACTTTGCGCAAATTTGTGGAAGCACCGGAATTATGGCTTGATGTACAATGGAATAGGCGCGAGGTACGCAATCAAATTGTGAAAATCCAAGCAACTTTGATTCATGAACCAGGCGCGCTTGCGGCTTTATGTTCCGGCATTGGGCAATTAGAGGCAAATATCACCAATATTCAAAGCCTGACACGTGATGATGATTTCTTTACCTTCTTGCTTGATCTTGAAGTCAAAAACGCGGCGCACTTGCAATCTATTCTTGCTGTTCTAGGTTCAAATAAATATGTTGAATCAGTCTCTCGCTATACTTTGTAAGGCTCATCTTCTATGTTCCGAAGCCGTAACAGCAGCTACATGAAAAAAATGCAAAAGATACTCTGGCCCAAAAAAGGGTTTCAGCGGTCTTTTTATTATGTGCGTGAACGCCTATCACGGATGTCTGGCTCAACGCATGCTTTGTCACTTGGTATGGCGTGCGGTGCGGCAGCATCTATGACACCGTTTTTAGGCCTTCATTTCATCATAGCCGCAGTATTGGCTTATCTTGTGAGAGGTAATTTATTCACCTCTGCCATTGGCACATTGGTTGGCAATCCGTGGAGCTTTCCGCTCATTTGGGCGGCCGATAATTACGTCGGGGCATTTGTGATTGAACAATTTGGCCTTGGGCCATGGGTGGCAGGCCTTGGCGGTGTGGCTGGCCCTGATATGCCGATGGCGTTCTTTTTCCAGATCACCATTGGCGGTGTTGTGCTTGCGGTCATCACTTTTCCTATTTATTACGGATCATTCTATTGGCTTTTAGCAGGGTGGCGTCGTCACAGAGAGCGCAAAAAAGCGCTAAGAAGACAGCAGAAGGCAGAAAAGCAAGAGCCACGCGCTCCAGAGCTTGCCCCCTACGAAACAGATAAGGCAGATGATGTGGTTGTCACATTATCTTCTGCTGATTTTAACAAGCATGATAAAGCATCCTAGCAAGGGCGGAGCGCTATGACAGATACACAACCCTCATCTTTGCGGCTTGGCGTAAATATTGACCATGTGGCGACCTTGCGTAATGCGCGCGGCGGCGCACATCCAGACCCTGTCTCTGCGGCTTTGTTGGCTCAATCAGCAGGGGCAGATGGGATTACAATCCATTTGCGTGAAGATAGACGCCATATCAAAGATTATGATGCGATCTCTATTAAAGAAGCGATTGCCATTCCGCTAAATTTTGAGATGGCGGCCACATTAGAGATGGTGGATTTTGCCCTATCATTATTGCCAAATGCCTGTTGTATCGTGCCTGAAAAGCGTGAAGAGGTGACAACAGAGGGTGGCTTGGCTGTAGCGGGCAATGAAGAAAAACTAAGACCCTTATTCACCGCCATCAAAACAGCGGGCATTCGCTTATCATTATTCATTGAAGCAAGTGAGCGCGAGATAAGAGCCGCGGCAGAAGTTGGCGCTGATATTATTGAGCTCCATACAGGCACATATTGTGATGCGACAACAGATGAGGCGCGCTTAGCTGAATTACAGCGCATCCAAAAAGGGGCAACACTTGCCCATAGTCTTGGCATAGAGGTTCATGCCGGTCATGGGCTTGATTTTGAGACAGTCGGTCCCATTGCGGCAATCCCTGAGATGCAAGAATTGAATATTGGGCATTTTTTGATGGGGGCGGCATTATTTACCGGTCTTGAAGAGGCGATTGAGACAATGCGTGTGAAAATGCATCACGCGCGCACGCCAGGCTCATAAAGGGCGTCCAGCGATGATTATTGGGATTGGCAATGATATTTGTAATATGACCCGCATAGCAAAAGCCTATGAGCGTCATGGCGCGCGCTTTTGTGCCAAAATCCTCACCGATTCAGAACAAGAAGAGATGGCACAAAGAGGACAGAAAAGTGCCTATCTTGCGAAACGCTTTGCCGCCAAAGAAGCCATTTATAAAGCCATCGCCCATCATATTAGCCCAGCACCATCTTGGCACGATGCCTGCATCTTGAATGATGCGCAAGGGCGGCCTATAGTGAGGCTGTCTGAGCGCTGTCAAACGGCGCTTGATGAGGCGGCACATGCCCCAATTACGCTTCATCTCAGCCTATCTGATGATGATCCCTTTGCTTTTGCGATTTGCATTGCAAGCACCTAGCAAGTTTTAAACGTTCGGAAGAATTACGAAATGGCAAAAAAACAAAAAGAGACATGGCGCGATAATGTCAAAACCCTTGGTATTGCAGTCGTCATTGCTTTGAGCTTTCGGTCAATTTTATTTGAGCCATTTAATATCCCGTCAGGCTCGATGATACCGACCTTGCTTGTAGGGGATTATTTATTTGTCTCAAAATATTCTTACGGCTATTCACGCTATTCTTTCCCGTTTGGCGTTGTTCCTTTTGACGGGCGTATCTTTGCTGATGAGCCAGAGCGCGGTGATGTCGCGGTATTCCGCCTGCCAGCTAATACGTCAGTTGATTATATCAAACGTGTTGTCGGTCTTCCGGGTGATAAAATCCAGCTTAAAGGCGGTCAGCTTTATATTAATGATGCTGTATTGCCGCGCCGTATGGTTGGCACAAAGACTGTGCCGAGTGGATCGCGTTCTGTTTCCATCACCGCTTATGAAGAGACAATGGATAATGGCAAAAGCTATATCATTCATGAGCTAAGTGATAATGACCGGATGGACAATACAAGGGTTTATGAAGTCCCTGAGGGGCATTATTTTATGATGGGTGATAATCGCGACCAATCAAAAGATAGCCGCTTTTTAGATGTTGGCATGATCCCCCATGAAAACCTGATTGGCCGTGCTGAGTTTTTATTCTTTAGCGTAGAACAATCAGCGCGCATTTGGGAATTTTGGAAATGGCCTTTTGCCATTCGCTTTAGCCGTATCGCTAGCGGCATTGAATAAGATAGCTGCTTTATGACAGGAACCACAAATCGCATCGTGACCACACAATCATTTGCACATTTACAAGACCAGATGGGCTATCGCTTTGCGGATGAGAGCCTGCTTCAGGCGGCATTGACACATAAAAGCGCGACAACCGCGCCCCATGGTCATTATGAACGCCTCGAGTTTTTAGGTGATAGAGTGTTAGGGCTAGAGATTTCTCATGCGCTGTATCACCATTTTAAAGATGATGATCAAGGGTATTTAACGAAACGATTTCATGCGCTTGTGCAACAATCAGCCCTTGCTGAAATCGCCCATAAGCTTGATTTGCAAGATATCATTATCACAGATGCCACAGGCCAGGCGGCGCAGCAGGCCTCTGTGCTATCTGATGTTGTAGAGGCATTGATTGCAGCCATTTACCTTGATGGCGGCAGGCAAGCGGCAAGCGATTTCATCTTTCGGTTTTTAGATATCACCTCGACAACGTCTAATGATAGTGAGATGAACCCGAAATCAGCGCTTCAAGAATGGGCAATGGCACGCAAATTACCTTTGCCAGCCTATGAGCTGTTAGAGGTAAGCGGGCCAGATCATGCCCCGGTTTTTTCAATAGAAGTGGTGTTGAGCGATAGCTATAAAACAAGGGCGACAGGTAGCTCAAAAAAAGAAGCTGAAAGGCTTGCAGCACGCGCATTATTACAAATGGTACAAAAGAAAGAGTCTTTATGACAACACAGACAAAAGCAGGCTTTGTGGCATTGCTAGGGGCACCTAATGCTGGCAAATCAACATTGATGAATGCCGTTGTAGGGCAGAAAATTTCCATTGTCACACCAAAGGTTCAGACAACCAGAAGCCGTGTGCGCGGCATTGTGATGCATAAGGATAGCCAAATTATCTTTGTTGATACGCCAGGTATCTTTAAGCCAAAACGCCGCCTTGATAGGGCAATGGTTAGTGCAGCATGGCAGGGAGCTGATGATGCTGATACCTTGTTGCTATTGCATGATTGTGCGCGCAAAAAGATTGATGATGATACGCTTGCTATTATTAAATCGTTGCAAGAATTAGGACGTCCTGTCTCACTTGTCTTGAATAAAATTGATCTTGTCACGCCAGAACAATTGCTGTCCCGTACCAAAGAATTATCAGAGATGATGTCTTTTGAGCGTGTCTTTATGGTATCAGCTGAGAAGGATAAAGGGCTTGATGATTTGCTCGATTATCTAGCAGAGGTGATGTTAACTGGCCCCTATTTGTTTGATCCAGATGATTTGTCTGACTTGCCGATGCGCTTGATGGCGGCAGAGGTAATGCGCGAGAAGTTATTTTTGAACTTGCATCAAGAATTACCTTATTCGCTAACCGTTGAAACAGAACAATGGCGTGACAGAGACGATGGCTCTGTTGAAATTCGCCTGACCATTTATGTCACAAGAGAAGGGCATCGCGGTATTGTTCTTGGCAAAGGCGGCCAGACATTGAAACGTATTGGGTCAATGGCACGTCAAGAATTGCAAGATGTATTTGATCGAAAAGTGCATCTGTTAAGTCATGTGAAATATCGCAAAGACTGGATGGATGATAAGGCGCGTTATCAAGATTGGGATCTTGATTATAATGCCTAATTGGTCAGATGAGGGATTTGTTATTTCAGCACGCATTCAGGGGGAGTCAAATGCTGTTATTGGCGTATTTACGAAACAGCATGGGCGCCATATGGGACTGTTACATGGCGGATCATCTCGTGCGAAAAAACCAGTAATTGAATTAGGTAATTTTGTCTCAGCACAATGGCAAGCCCGTCTTGATGAGCAGCTTGGCACCTATCAGCTAGAGCTGATAAAGGCCTATAGCGCGTCTATGC